>DATNKC010000148.1:0-3588 GCA_035603615.1 Steroidobacteraceae bacterium
AGCAAGCCAGTCGGCGATACCAGGCAGCCGCGCCTGACAGAACAGCAGCTTACTCATGGCGGAGGGCGACCATGGGATCCACCGCGGCGGCGCGACGGGCTGGAATGTAGCATGAGGCCAGGGCTACAGCGACTAGCAACACCGCGACGGCGGCGAAGGTGAGCGGGTCAGTGGGGCTGACACCGTAGAGCAAGCTGGTCATCAGGCGCGTGAGGGCGAATGCGGCTGCGAGGCCGATTGCGGCGCCTGTGACGGCAAGCTTCAGGCCTTCACGTAGAACCTGGAACAGTACTTTACCCTGTTGCGCGCCCAGAGCCATGCGGATGCCGATCTCGTGGGTGCGCTGGCCGATGAGGTAGGAGATTACGCCGTAGATACCGACGGCGGAAAGCAGGAGCGCTACGGCGGCGAAGGCGCCCAGAAGAATCGCGGAAAACCGGCGGTTGGCGGTGGAATCGCTGATGACTTCCGACATGGTCTGCGCGCCGTAAACAACTTGTTCGCCGTTTACTTGCTGCACGGAATGGCGAATGGAATCGAAGGCGCCTGCATCGGGGCCGCGGGTGCGCGCGACCATGCGCATGCCGATGGGCGCGAGCGCGACGATGGGATCGGGCAGCTGCATGAATGGAAAGTATAGCTGGGCGCGAAGGCGCTCCGTGCCGTCGGTATCGAGTCCCCACTGATTTACGTGGGCGACGACACCGATGATTTCCGCTTGACTATTGCCTTGGCCGATTTCGAGGAAGAGGCGCTTGCCGACGGGATCTTCATGCGCGAAATATTGCCGGGCGAAGACATCGTCAATCACGACTACCGGCGGAGACATCTCGTCGTCGCGCGCGGTGAAGAAGCGGCCGGTGCGGAGGGGAGTTTGCATTATGTTGAGGTAGTCGGGGTCAACGACGTAATCAATGACCCAGTTCATTTCGTTGCGCGTCGTTGGTTTGGGTTGGCCGTCGCACCAGAAGAGCCATTCATCATCACCGCTCATTGGGAACGCGCCCCAGCTCATGGAGACAGACTGCACACCGGGCGTGGAAGCGACGGCGGCCTCGGCCGCGCGGAACGAAGCGCGAATCGCGGCGGGGCTGGACTGCAAAGCTGCAGGCGAGAGAGAAAAGCCGAAGGTCAGGACGTTGCGGGGATTGAAGCCGGGATCCACATTCCAGAGTTGGACTAGAGTGCGGAGCGCGAGGCCTGCGCCAATCAGCAGAACCAGCGCGAGCGACATCTCCACTATTACTAAGATGCCGTGAGCGCGCTGGCGTGAGCCGCTGGAGCCGCGTCCGCCTTCCTTCAGGCTGTCTTGCAGATTGGTGCGCGAGATTTTCAGCGCGGGAACGAGACCGAAAAGAATTCCGGCGAGTAGCGTGGCTGCGGTGGTGAACAGCAGCACGCGCAAATCAATATGGATTTCTCCGGCGCGCGGCAGAGTGGCCGGCAGCGCGTTCAACGCTGCGCGCATACCCCAACTAGCGAGGAGCAGACCGAGCGCGCCGCCCACTACGCCAAGCAAAATGCTTTCGGTGAGCAACTGGCGGATCAGGCGCGATTTTCCGGCGCCCAGCGCGGCGCGGACGGCGAATTCGCGCATGCGGGCGGTGGAGCGCGCGAGCAGGAGATTTGCAATATTGGCGCAGGCGATCAGGAGCACGAACGCCACGGCGCAGAAAAGCACGAGCAGGATTGGTTGCACATCGCCCAACATGCGTTGCCTGAAAGGAATCAGGGCGGCGCCGATGCCCCGATTCACTTCGGGGTACGTGTCGGCGAGATTCTGCGTGATTGCCGCAAAATCGGCGCGGGCCTGGCCGACGGTGACGCCGGGTTTGAGGCGGCCGATGCCGTGGAAACCCAGGCCGGCACCGCGATTGAAGAGCAGATTGTTGTTCCACTGCACGACCGGAACGTAAATCTCACTGGCGCTGAACGAATCGACCATGAGATCGAAATCCGCGGGGATCACGCCGATGATGGTGTAGTGCATGCCGTCGAGCGTGAGGCTCTTGCCGACGACATCGGGCGCCGAGCCAAATTTGCGTTTCCAGAAGCCCGCGCTGATGAGCGCGACGGGGGCGGCGCCGATCTGGTCGTCGGGCCTGACGAAGGTGCGGCCGGTTACTGGTTTCACGCCGAGAATCGGAAAGAAATCGGGAGTGACGAGTTGTGCTTGCGCTTGCTCGGCAGGGCCGAAACCGGTGAGGCTGAAAGAATAACTGCGCGAGACGGCCATCGCCGAGAGCGTGCGATTGTCTTCTTGCCAATCGAGGAAATTGGGATAAGAAATCGAGCCGGTGTTGAAATTCGGCTTGCTCTCGTGGAGCGTGATGAGCTGATCGGGCTGCGGGTATGGTAGTGGATTGAGCAGCACGCCATTGACGATGGAGAACAGCGCGGTGTTCGCGCCGATGGCGAGGGCGAGCGTGAGGACGGCGACGGCGGCGAAGGCCGGGGATTTTGCGAGCATGCGCACGGCGAATTTGAGGTCTTGCATTAGTGTGATCATCAGCAGCCTCCCTGGCACATAAAGCCCGAACAGTATTGGCAGGTGCGATGCCAACGTGAGCGCAAGATAAGGGAATCGGATTCAGTCATTTACGGGAAACTGCTGAGCGGTTCGCGCGGCGTAATGCCCGTTCGCGGGAAGCGATGTCGCGAAATTGGACAGCCGGATTTCTGTGCGACGAGCTTCAACTTGGTGAGGTTTCGCGCGTTCGACGGTTTGGATGAGGTTGCGAGATGAAATCGGCGAAGAAAAACAAAAGCAAGCGCGCACACCCCGCAAAGCAGGATGGCTACCACAAATTCAAAGGCAACGTCAAAGACGCCCGCCTAAGAAAAAGCAGGCGGCCGCGACCCTTCGATCCCGCACCGCGGGATCTCAGGATGAATCGCACTGCAGCGCGATTCACAAAGTCAAAAGCAAAGCCAAAGGTGCACCGGCAAGATTGCCTGCCTGCGGCGGGCAGGCCTATGCTACCGACTTAGTGCGGCTTTTCCAGTTCTTCGATGAGCGCGGGGACGATTTCGAAGAGGTCGCCTACGATGCCGTAGTCGGCTACTTCGAAGATTGGCGCGTTCTGATCTTTATTGATGGCGGCGATGGTGCGGGCGCCTTTCATGCCGACGACGTGTTGAATGGCGCCGCTGATGCCGAGCGCGAGATAAAGCTTGGGCGCGACGGTTTGGCCGGAGCTACCGATTTGGCGGTCCATGGGGAGCCAGCCTTCGTCGCAGATAGGACGCGAGGCGCATATTTCGCCGCCCATCAGTTTCGCGAGCTTCTCGGCAAGAGGAATATTTTCCGGGGCTTTGATGCCGCGGCCAACGGAGACGAGGATGGGGGCCTGGGTGAGGTCCACGGCTTGCTTGGCTTCGCGGAAGAGGTCGAGCGGCTTGGTTCGGATCTGTTCTGGTTTCAGTTCCACGCTTACGGATTTTACTGGCGCTGTGCCGCTGGAATGTTTGGCAGCGAGGTCGGCGCGGAAGGCGCTGGCTTGGAAGGATGCGATCCAGGGAGCTTCGCCTACGAAGACTACGTCCGCGGAGGTGCGGCCTTGAAACATTTGGCGCACGAAGATGAGT
>DATNKC010000149.1:0-9550 GCA_035603615.1 Steroidobacteraceae bacterium
GCGGAAATGTTGGGCGAACTGATGCGCTTTCGCTATTCGATTGCGGTGGCGGGCACGCACGGCAAAACCACCACGACGAGCTTGGTGGCGAGCGTACTGGCGGAAGCGGGCCTCGATCCTACCTTTGTCATCGGCGGACGGTTGAAGAGCGCCGACAGTAACGCGCGCCTGGGTGCGGGCCGCTATCTGGTCGCCGAGGCCGACGAAAGCGACGCTTCCTTCCTGCATTTGCAACCGATGATCGCCATCGTCACCAATATCGACAACGATCACCTCGCCACGCATGACGGCGATTTTGCGCGTCTCAAGCAAAGCTTCGTCGATTTCCTGCACAACCTGCCGTTCTACGGCCTCGCCGTGCTGTGCTTCGACGATGCCCACGTGATGAGCATCTTGGAAGGCCTCGGGCGGCCCTTCGTGACCTATGGCTTCGGCGAAGGCGCGGATATACGCGCGGTCAATGTGCAGCGTCTAGGACTGCAATCCCGCTACGAGGCCGTGCGCGAAGGACACCCGCCCTTGACCGTGACACTCAATTTGCCGGGGCGCCACAATGTCTTGAATTCCCTGGCCGCGGTGGCGGTGGCCACGGAACTGGAAATTGCGGACGAAGCGATTCAACAGGCCCTGGCGCATTTCCAAGGGATCGACCGGCGCCTGCAACAGCTCGGCGAGATTTCATGGCCGGGCGGGCACGCGCTGATTGTCGATGATTATGGCCATCACCCAACCGAGGTGGCGGCCACGCTCGAGGCGGCACGCCAGGCGTGGCCGGAGCGGCGCTTGGTGTTGGTGTTTCAGCCGCATCGCTACACGCGCACGCGCGACCTGTTGGATGACTTCGGCCGGGTGTTGGGCGAGTGTGATGTGCTCTTGGTGACGGAAGTCTACCCCGCGGGCGAAGCGCCGATCGCGGGCGCCGACGGACGCGCCATTTGCCGCGCGGTGCGCAGCCGCGGCGTCGTCGAGCCGGTGTTCGTCGAGAGCGTCGATGATCTGGCCGATTCATTGCGCGCCGTGCTGCACGACGGCGATGTGGTGCTGACCATGGGCGCCGGCAATCTTGGGCAAGTGGCCCTGGATCTCAAGAGCCGCTTTGCGGCGGGAGCCGCGGCATGAGCGCGCAGCAGAGCCTGGATCTTGCACCGGAATTCAGCGCACGCGTACTGCGCGATGTCTCGATGGCCAAGCACACCTCCTGGCACGCCGGCGGCCCGGCCGATTTATTTTTCACGCCGCGCGACATCATGGATCTCGCCTCCTTCGTGCGCCAACTGCCGCCCGAAGTGCCGCTGTTGTGGCTGGGCTTGGGCAGTAATCTCCTGGTACGCGACGGCGGTGTGCGCGGCGCCGTGGTGGCGACGCACGGCGCGCTGGGCGCGCTCGAGCGTCACAGCGCGACGCGGATCCGCGCGGAAGCGGGGGTGCCCTGCGCGCGCATCGCGCGGCAATGCGTCAAGTGGGGTTTGGGACCCGCGGAATTTTTTGCCGGTATTCCGGGAACGCTCGGCGGCGCGCTGGCGATGAATGCCGGGGCGTGGGGCGGCGAGACCTGGAAGCACGTGGTCGAAGTGGAGGTGCTCGATCGCAAGGGCGTACGGCATACGCGCACGCCGGCCGACTACCAAATCGGCTATCGCCACGTGAAAGGGCCCGACAACGAGTGGTTCATCGGGGCGCGGCTGGAATTCGAGCGCAAGCCGGGAATCAACACGGATGCCATCAAGGAACTGCTCGACAAGCGGCGCGAGACGCAGCCCATCGGGGAGTGGAGTTGTGGCTCGGTGTTCATCAATCCGCAGGGCGATCACGCGGCCCGGTTGATCGAGGCCGCCGGCCTCAAAGGCTTTCGCATCGGTGATGCGTCGGTGTCGCAGAAGCACGCCAATTTCATCATCAATCACGGGTCTGCCCGGGCCGCCGACATCGAGGCGTTGATTTTGCACGTGCAGAAGACCGTCGCCGCGGCTCAGGGCACCCTGCTGCACACCGAAGTGCGCATCGTCGGCGAGCCGGCCGCCGTTGGAGGCCCGACGTGAGCCTGCTCAAAGAAAGCGCCATGCGGCGCGCGGGCTCGCCGAAGGAATTCGGCAAGACGGCCGTGCTCCTGGGCGGAGATTCGAGCGAGCGCGAGATTTCGCTCTTGAGCGGCAACGCGGTGCTGGCCGCCTTGAAGCGCCGCGGCGTCGATGCGCATGGGTTCGATCCCTTGGATCGCCCGATCCAGGCGCTGCGCAGCGAGGGTTTCGAGCGCGCGTGGATTTCGCTGCACGGCCCCGGCGGTGAGGACGGCACCATGCAGGGCGCGCTGGAGTGGATCGGTGTGCCCTACACGGGCAGCGGCGTGCTCGCCTCGGCGCTCACCATGGACAAGCTCAAGACCAAGCGCGTGGTGGTCGGCGCCGGCTACGCGGCGCCGGAGTACGCGGTGTTGTCAAGTCCGGCGGATCTTGCGCCGGCGCTGGCGCGCATTGGCCTGCCGATGATGGTCAAGCCCGCGAGCCAAGGGTCCAGCGTCGGCATGACCAAGGTCAAAGCCGCGGCGGAACTCGACGGCGCCTACGCGGCGGCGCAGGCCATCGACCCGGTGGTATTCGCGGAGCGCTTTGTCAACGGCGATGAATACACGGTGTCGATTTTGCAGGGCGCGGCGCTGCCCTCGATCCGCATCCTGCCGGCCACCGAGTTCTACGACTATGAGGCCAAGTATTTCCGCGACGACACGCAGTACTTCTGCCCCAGCGGCTTGAGCTCCAAAGAGGAGGCGGAATTGCAGGCCGCGGCGCTCGCGGCGTTCAAAGTCACCGACTGCTCAGGGTGGGGCCGCGTCGACTTCATGCGCGATCGCGCCAGCAACAGATTTTATTTCATCGAGATCAATACCACGCCGGGCATGACCAGTCACAGCTTGGTGCCGATGGCCGCACGCCAGGCCGGCCTCGATTTCGAGGAGCTGGTGTGGCGCGTGCTGGAAACCAGTTTCTCGAGGACGCGCAAATGATGGGGCGTCTCCTGCACCGCAATCGATTCAAGAGCAAGGCTAAACCTGAGAAGCGGCGCTTGAAGTGGCCGGCGTTTCTTCGCGACTGGCGCCAGTACGCGCGCCGCGGCGCGCTGCTGTTGATCCTGGTGGGCGCCTTGAGCGCGCTGACCTGGGCGCTCGATCGCCCGGTGCGGGTGATTTCGATCGATGGCAGCTTTCAGCGCGTGAGTCCCGGCCAGATCGAAAAAGCCGTGGCGCCCTTCGCCAATCAGGGCTTCATGTCAACGAATCTCGACGACATTCAGCGCGCGGTCGAGTCGCTGCCGTGGGTCGATCACGCGCGCATCGCACGACGCTTCCCGAACAGCTTGCGGGTGACGGTGACCGAGCAGACCGCCGCGGCGCGCTGGGGCGACTCAGGGCTTTTGAATACGCGCGGCGAACTGTTCGTCCGGGCGGCGGCGCATGTGCCCCCGGAACTGCCGCGCTTGAGCGGCCCCGAAGGCAGCGAATCGCAGGTTGCGCAGCGTTATCTCTCGGTCCAGGGGCGGATGCTCGAGGCCGGCATGCGCATCGCGGCCCTGCGTCTCGATGAACGCGGCGCGTGGGAGATGGACTTGGACAGCGGTGTGACCGTGCGCCTAGGCAGGCGCGAGGTCGATGAGCGCATCGATCGCTTCATCCACACCGCCTCGCAGGTCATCGCCCACCGCTTGACGGAAATCAATTACGTGGACATGCGCTACTCCAATGGCTTCGCCATCGGCTGGCGCAACCAAGGCACGCCGGCCTCTGTGCCGGCCAAACACACCGACGATGCGGATGCCTGATGCCGACGCCTAGAGGAAATTCGTAAAGACATGGCCAAGCGCTCTGATCGCAATTTATTGGTGGGCCTCGACATCGGCACCAGCAAGGTGGTCGCCATCGTCGGCGAGCTCAAAGCCGACGGCGCGCTGGAAATCATCGGCGTCGGCAGCCATCCCTCGCGCGGCTTGAAGAAGGGCGTGGTGGTGAACATCGAGTCCACCGTGCAGTCGATCCAGCGCGCGGTCGAGGAAGCCGAGCTCATGGCGGGGTGCGAAATCCATTCGGTGTACGCCGGCATCGCCGGCAGCCACGTGCGCAGCTTGAACTCGCACGGCATCGTGGCGATCAAGGACAAAGAGGTGGTGCAGGGCGATGTGGAGCGCGTGATCGACGCCGCCAAGGCCGTGGCCATCCCGGCGGATCAAAAAATCCTGCACGTCCTGCCGCAGGAATACATCATCGACTCGCAGGAAGGCATCCGGGATCCGATCGGCATGTCCGGCGTGCGCCTCGAAGCCAAGGTGCACATCGTCACCGGCGCCGACAGCGCCGCCCAGAACATCGTCAAGTGCGTGCAGCGCTGCGGTCTGGCGGTCGATGACATCGTGTTGGAACAGCTGGCCTCGAGCTACGCCGTGCTCACCGAGGATGAGAAGGATCTCGGCGTGTGCGTGGTGGATATCGGCGGCGGCACCACCGACATCGCCGTGTTCGGCGGCGGCGCGATCCGCCACACCGCGGTGATCCCGATCGCCGGGGACCAGATCACCAATGACATCGCCGTGTCCATGCGCACGCCCACGCAGTACGCCGAAGACATCAAGATCAAGTACGCCTGCGCGCTGTCGCAACTGGCGAACCCCGACGAAACCATCGAGGTCCCGAGCGTGGGGGATCGCCCACCGCGCCGCCTGGCGCGCCAGACTCTCGCCGAAATCGTCGAACCCCGCTACGAGGAATTATTCGGGCTGATCCGCGATGAACTGCGCCGCGCGGGACTCGAGGAGCAGGTCGCGACGGGCATCGTGCTCACCGGCGGCAGCGCCAAAATGGAAGGCGCCATCGAGCTTGCCGAAGAAGTTTTTCACATGCCGGTGCGCCTGGGTATCCCGCAATACGTCACCGGTTTATCGGAAGTCGTGAGCAATCCGATCCACGCCACCGGCGTGGGTCTGTTGCTTTACGCCAAAAGCACCATGGATGCGCAACGCACGGATGCGCCGCTGCTCGCGGGCGGCATGAAAAGTCTATTGGAGCGAATGAAAGCTTGGTTTCAGGGCAACTTTTAATTGAATGAACAATCGTTGATTGAGTTGATAAAACTTAACGTAGGAGAATTGGAATGTTCGAACTGATGGATTCTTATAGCCAAAGCGCCGTCATCAAGGTGCTGGGCGTGGGCGGCGGCGGCGGCAACGCTGTCTCGCACATGGTCCAGGCCGGACTCGAGGGCGTGGATTTCATATGCATCAACACCGACGCGCAGGCGCTGAAGCACTCCAAAGTGCGCACGGCGCTGCAGATCGGCTGCAACATCACCAAGGGTTTGGGCGCCGGCGCCGACCCGGAAGTCGGCCGTCAAGCGGCGATGGAAGATCGTGACCGCATCATCGAGCTGATCGAAGGCTGCGACATGCTGTTCATCACCGCCGGCATGGGCGGCGGCACCGGCACGGGCGCGGCACCGGTGGTGGCGCAAGTGGCGAAGGAGCTCGGGATTCTCACCGTGGCGGTCGTGACCCGGCCGTTCGAAATGGAAGGCAACAAGCGCTCGCGCGTCGCCGATCAAGGCATGCTGGAATTGTCCAAGTATGTCGATTCGTTGATCACCATTCCGAATCAGAAACTGTTGTCGGTACTCGGCAGTTCCACCACCCTGCTCGATGCCTTCAAGGCAGCGAACACCGTGCTGCAAGGCGCCGTGCAGGGCATCGCGGAGTTGATCACGCGGCCGGGCCTCATCAATGTCGACTTCGCCGATGTGCGCACCGTGATGTCGGAGACCGGCATGGCGATGATGGGATCGGGCGTGGCATCGGGCGATGATCGCGCGCGCGAGGCGGCCGAGGCGGCCATTTCCAGTCCCTTGCTGGAGGACATCAATTTGTCCGGCGCTCAGGGCATTCTGGTCAATGTCACGGCCGGCATGGATCTGTCCATCGGCGAATTCCAAGAAGTCGGCAACGTCATCAAGCAGTTCGCTTCCGATGATGCGACCGTGGTGGTGGGCACCGTCATCGATCCGGAGATGACCAGCCAAATCCGCGTTACGGTCGTTGCGACCGGTTTGGGCAAACCCGTTGCGCGCGCTGCACCGCAGACTGTGGCGGCCACGGCTCATCATGCACCGCCGCTCACCATGCGGGTGATCCGGCAACGTTCGCCGATGGCGCCGACCGACTACGCCATGCTCGACAAGCCGACCGTGCAGCGGCAACGCGCGGTGGGCGACGGCTTGCGCGCTGAAGCCAGTTCGGAGGATTTGCTGGATATTCCGGCGTTTTTAAGGCGGCAGGCAGACTAAAAGAGACTCAAGTTTCGACATTCCATTTGGCGCCCTGTAGGAGAAAGTCCGACGGGCGCCGGTCTTGTCGAGAAATGTGAAGAAAAGCCCCGCTAACGTAAGTGCTCCGCCTGTCAACCAAAAAGGGATTTTTGAGTTCAGGGTAGGCCACCGCGTGTGGTACCTTTGCGGGATAACATAGTCCGGTTTCACTTAATGTTGAATCAAAGAACCCTGAAGAATTCGATTCGCGCCACCGGCGTCGGGCTGCATACGGGCAAGAAAGTTCTCATGACTTTGCGCCCCGCGTTGCCTGACACCGGCATTGTATTTCGGCGCACCGATCTGGATCACCCGGTCGACATTCGCGCGCATGCGGAAAATGTCGGCGACACCACGATGAATACCACCCTGCATCGCGGCGATGTCAAAGTATCGACGGTGGAACATTTGCTGTCCGCCTTGGCGGGATTGGGAATCGACAACGCGCTGGTGGAAGTCAGCGCCGGTGAGGTGCCGATCATGGACGGCAGCGCGGGACCCTTTGTGTTCCTGCTGCAATCCGCAGGCATCGAGGAACAAAAGGCGCCGAAGCGTTTCATCCGCATTCTGGAAACACTACAGGTCGATGATGGCGACAAGTGGGCGCGCTTCGATGCTTACGATGGATTCAAAGTGAATTTCGAGATCGAGTTCAATCATCCGACGTTCAAGAAGCATTCCCAGGTCGCTTCGATGGATTTCTCGACGACCTCGTTTCTGCGCGAAATCAGCCGTGCGCGCACCTTTGGATTCATGCGCGATTTAGAAAGCCTGCGGGCGCGCAATTTGGCGCTCGGCGGCAACATGGACAACGCCATCGTTCTCGATGACTATCGAGTGCTCAATGAGGACGGCCTGCGTTACGAAGATGAATTCGTGAAGCACAAGATTCTCGATGCCATCGGGGATTTGTATCTCTTGGGGCACAGCTTGATCGGGCAATTCAGCGGCTTCAAATCGGGCCATGCACTGAACCACAAATTGTTGCGCGCCCTCATGCTCAAGCAAAGCGCGTGGCGGGAAGTGACCTTCGAGAGTTTGGCCGACGCGCCAATTTCCTACGTGGCTGCTGCAGCCGCGCGCGCTTAAGAGCCCCTTTAGGGCAGCGGCGGCACGACCCGAATTCGCACGGTTAGCACCTCTTTGCCTAAAGACTTGGCCACGCGCTTGAGGATGGCGTCCGTAGAGTAGCGCAGCCTCGAGGCCCACACCGCTCCCACCACACCGATGGTAAGACGGCCCCCGTCGAGGCCGGCGCTGACCACGGACTGGGCCAGGCGGGCGGGGAGGGCCGCGCGGACTTGCTCCACAATTTGAGAACGCTCCGCGGCCTTGTCCTTGAGGAGTGAAAGCCGCTTGCCACCTCTTGCCAGTAACTCGCTGAGACTCTTAGAGTTTTGCATTCAACAATAATCTGCGGTGCGGACCAGTTGGTAGAAACCGTGCGGAAATCCTTGTTTTGAGACAGTTATCTGCATAGTCTACCCATACTCATCGGGCATAATCTTGAAGCCCTGATGACATAAGCCTTAAGTAAGCATCGCGTCGGCTTTGGAAGAATAAAACCGTATGAATGTCATTTTTGTCGGCCGCAAGTCCGGCCGCGTGAAACAATTTGACCTGCGACATCCGGTGATTATGTCGTCTGCGGTGCTATTGGTGCTCGCGATCGTGGGCACGGCGTTCTCCATCGGGGTGGGTTTGGGCGCGCGGCACAGCGGCGGCAACCCCATCGATCAATTGGGCAATTGGTCGGCCGAACTACTGCACCAGAAGGCACAGATCGAGGATACCAAGCGCGTACTGCAGGAAAAGGTGAATGCCCTGGCCATGCGCGTAGGCCAAATGAATGCCAATGTCATACGTTTGGATGCGCTTGGTAAGCGTTTGACCCGCATGGCGAATCTGGACGACGGCGAGTTCGATTTCGGCCATCCTCCGGCCTTGGGAGGCGCGGAGAGCGGTGCGGACGGCCAGCCCGCACAGATCCCGAGCCTAACCGCCATGGTGGACGACCTGCAGACCCAGCTTTCCAGCCGCGAGCAGCAGCTCGGGGTGCTCGAGAACCTCATTTTGACCCGCGAACTCAATAAACAGGTCTATCCCGAAGGCCGGCCGGTTCAAGAGGGCTGGATATCGTCGTATTTTGGCCGTCGGGCCGACCCGTTCACCGGTTATTCTGCGGTGCACAAAGGATTGGATTTTGCAGGGCCGGAAGGCACCAAAATCACCTCTGTCGCGGCCGGGCTGGTCACTTACGCGGGTGAGCGCGCGGGCTATGGCCAAATGGTGGAAATCAACCATGGCAATGGCTTGGCCACGCGCTATTGCCACAATGAAAAGCTGCTGGTGAAGCAGGGCGACATGGTGCGTAAGGGCCAGGATGTGGCATTGATGGGATCGACCGGCCGATCGACCGGACCGCACCTGCACTTTGAAGTACTGAAAAACGGCGCTCAGGTCGACCCCCTGCGCTTCATTGGAGAAGATCGTTAGTCCTCGATAAGGACGCCAGGCCCTTGAAAAGGCCGATGTAGAAACGATTTCCTGGTCTTCCGGTCTATCCGTACAATACCCAGCTTTCTTGAAAGGGCCCTTAAGCGTGTGGAAGCTTCTGACGCAAGTATTTGGCAGTCGTAATCAGCGACTCATCAAAGAGATGAGCCGCGCCGTGGCGGCCGTCAATGGCTTCGAGGCCAGCGTCAGCGCCTTGAAGGATGAGCAATTTCCGGAGAAGACCCGGGAGCTCAAGGCGCGCTTCGCCGCCGGTACACCGCTCGATGATCTGATTCCGGAGGCCTTTGCGCTGGTGCGCGAGGCGTCGCGCCGCCAATTGGGCATGCGTCATTTCGACGTGCAGCTGATCGGCGGTCTGGCATTGAACGCCGGCAAGATCTCCGAGATGCGCACCGGCGAGGGCAAGACCCTCATGGCGACGCTGCCTGCCTATTTAAATGCGCTCACCGGCGATGGCGTGCACGTCGTGACCGTGAATGAATACCTGGCGCAGCGCGACTCGGAATGGATGGGGCCGGTGTACCGCTTCCTTGGCATGGAAGTCGGCGTCATCAAGAATGCGCAGTCGCCGGATGAGAAGCGCGCGGCCTACGCCTGCGACATCACCTACGGCACCAACAACGAATTTGGATTCGATTATCTGCGCGACAATCTGGCGTTCCGTCTCGAGGATCGCGTGCAGCGCAAGCTGTCCT
>DATNKC010000150.1:0-4884 GCA_035603615.1 Steroidobacteraceae bacterium
CTTCGCTCCACGACACTATTCTTAATTGCGGGACTTTATGCCGCGCTTTTCTTCGGATTGACCGGCAGCTTGTCGCACACACAGGCTCCAAGAAATAACGCGCCAGTCATGAGCCTGCAAGCCGCGATGCCCTGGTAAGCAGGGATCCTTGCCTACACCCAAAAAAGGAAATCCGCTCCCACGCCCGAGTAGTGGGCGGTCGGCTAGCCGGCCTTTTTTTAGAGGGAACTTATTGATCCTTGGATAGGTTTAAACTTAAAAGGGGTGTGCGACATTGTCGCGGTGGTGTGAGATCCTCTAGGGGATCTCGTAGCGCGGTTTGGCAGGAGGTCACCCGAAATCATGCAATTCGAACAGGTCGAAGCGCTTTGTGATCAGCTGCGTGAGGTCATTGCGGCCGGTCCCGGGAAAAACGATCTCGCCCTTCAGGAAGCGATGGGAATCGTCAGCATGCTTCAACAGGCTGCACCGTGGAACGGGCCACGTGACAAACTCGTGACAATCCGCGGTTGGCTGACCATCTGGTTCAGTCAACGACTCTGGCGGCAATACGGGGATGAAGGCGAGATCTGCCAGCAAAGCCTTCTCAATGACATCCTCGTGGTCGAATCCTACTGGGAACGGAAGACCGCTCCGGCATAGCCGCCGGAAAATCGGCGTGATTACGCGGACTCGCGCAGGTAGGTTCGCTCGAAATCCCGCGCCGCAGCGCTCGAATCCAGGATGAACAGACCGGCGTTCGAACGCTTTGCCTGATGCTTGGCGGCCGCCGCTGCGCTGGCCACATCCTCCGGGCTATCGAATTCCGCGGGCGCGACTCGCAAGGCGCCAATCGACAAGGTGGTCAAAGGAAACCGGGTGGGATTGCCTTGGCGATCTTCCGATTCAATATAGCCGCGTTCCCGGGTGAGCGGATCGTACAGAGCCGGCGCCGCGGCATTGAAACGCTCGATCATTTGCGCGCAGCGGTTCTGCCAGTCCTCGCTCTGCAAGAGCACGATAAAATCGTCGCCACCGATGTGTCCGGCGAAATCGCGTTGCGGGTCGCAGGCTTGCGTGATGACGCCGGCCAGCAGTCGGATCATTTTGTCGCCCTGCCAGTAGCCGAAACGATCGTTGAATGCCTTGAAGTGGTTCAGATCGCAGTAGCTCGCGCAGAAATTCGTGCTGCCGAGCAGCAAGCGTCGCACATGCTCGCTGGTCGGTATGTTCCCGGGCAAGAAGGTCAATGGATTCGCGTGCCGCGCGGCCTCGATCCGCAACTCCGTCACTGAACGCACCAACTGTTCGGCAATGCCGATACCCACGTATTTGCCGGAATCCACCAGCACAAACCCGTCGTTCAGGTAGCGCTGATCTTCGGCCGTCAACACATGAATCAGTTCCTCCAACGGCTGGCTAATTTCAATCAACAGCGGGTTGCTTTCCATGAACGTCGTGCAAGACTTTCTGCCGTAGACTTCAGGGTAGTAAGGCAGCGTGAAGCGCTCCAAAAAACGGCGCCGATTGACGATGCCAATGGGCAGTCCCTCATTGAGCACCGCAACGGCAGGCAAATCCTCATCCGCCTGAAAGATCTCCAACAATTTTTGATTGTTCATCGACTTCGACACGGGCGGCGCCGGATTGACGAGCCGGGCCGCGGTCACGGAGGGACTGTAGGCGCGCCGCAACTGAGGAAATACCGCGATATCGGGAGCATCAAGCACCGCCCGCGCGGCCGCCGGAACAGCCTCGGCGGGCACGCGCGACGGATGACCCAAAGCGTAGCCTTGCACGCAATCGACCCCAAGGTCTCGCACCACGCGCAGGTCCGCATGCTGCTCAATGCCTTCGGCAACGATTCGGCTGCCGAAATTCTCGGCCAGCCGCAACATGGCCTTGACCGTTTGCACCTTGCGTCCATCGTTGTGGATGTCGTGACAAAAATACCGGTCGATCTTGACGAACTCCGGCTCGATCTCGGCCCAAAGCCGCAGGCTTGAACCGCCGTCGCCGAAATCGTCGAGCGCCAGCCCTGCGCCGATGCCGCGCAGCCTGCGGACGGCCGCGACCATTCCGGCGTGATCCACGACGCGTTCGTGCTCGGTTATTTCGATGACCAGTTTTCGGGCCGGTATCTCGCAGTCCTCCAAGATCTGCAGAAGCTGCTCGCAGCCGCTTTTCGAGCCCAGGTGGATGACCGCCTGCGCTGAGAAATTGACAAACAGCAGGCCGGATAGCTCCGCCGCCGCGAAGCCTCGGACGATGACCTCGCTCGCCCGATATTCAAGTTCATCGCTGCAACCGCGAGCCGCTGCGGCTGCAAACAAAGCCGCGGGCAGGTGCAAACTCGTTGGCCCGCGAATTAGTCCTTCGTAGGCGATGATTTCGCCCTTCGCCACCGCGATAATCGGCTGGAAGACTCCGTGCAGTTCTCCCAACGCCGACAAGGATTCGCGCTTTGCCGCCGAGGCGTCTGATAGGGCGTGTTTCGCGATGGCCGTCCCCAAGGTTCTTCGGTGTGATTAGAATTGGAAACGAAGTATCGGTTCGGCGCCGAATCTGCGCTGATGCGCAGTTCTCATTGGTAACGTGTCAATTTGATGACAGCGAAATGGCCGCACGCAGCAAGGTATCGGGACGGTGTGAGTTCCCGGCAATAAGTTAATCACTGGCTGAGAATATCCAATTGCACCGAGGGCATCCGTGGCGAAAAGACGTATCCCGAAATTAAGCGGCGCCGCCGGCGAGCGCTCGGCGCCGGGGCGGATATCCCGACGCACATTCGTCACCGGAGTTGGTTTGTCAGGAATATTGAGGGCGGCAGGCGGGCAGTCTGAGCCGAGGTCTCCCGATGGAACGCCGGAACAAATCCATATCACCTGGGGCGAGGATCCGGCCAGCAGCGTCTGCCTGTCCTGGGCATCCGCCGCCCAGGCGCTCAATCCTCGAGTCCGACTCACGCAATCCTCCGCGTCGCGCACCGTTCACGCCGTGCAGCGCACCTACACCGACGGGCTGAACGGCCAGACGGTATTCACGTATCACGCGAGCCTGACCGGGCTCAAAGCTGATGCCGAGTTTCACTATTCAGTGACCGCGGATAACGATCGTAATCGGGCGCAGCCCTTTGCCGCGACCTTCAGGACGGCACCGCGAGGCAGGAAGCCCTTCCGCTGGACCAGCTATGGCGATTTGGCGACGCCCAATACCGCGTGGACCCTCTCCTCGCCGCAGAGCGCATTCGCCGTCAAGGCGGTAGAAGGCTTTCAACCCCTATTCCATTTGTTGAATGGCGATCTGTGTTACGCGAACTTGAATCCCGCTGCGCAGCCCTCGGTGTGGGCGGATTTCGGAAATAATGTCCAAGCGTCCGCTTCTCGACGGCCCTGGATGCCCTGCCCTGGCAATCACGAGATTGAGTTTGGCAACGGCGCGCAGGGCTTTAGTTCCTATTTGACCCGATACACACTGCCGTCCAATGGGACGCCTTTCCCAGGTCTGTGGTATCGCTTCCAGGTTGGCTCCGTTCTGTTTATTTCATTGTCCGCCGACGATGTGATCTACCAGGACAGCGGCGCGTTCGTGGCCGGCCCCGCGGCCCTGCAACCCGCGCCGAGCACTGGCAATGCGCCGATCCCGCCCGGCACCTCGCTTTATGTCCATGGTTACAGTCAAGGCGCGCAGACGCGCTGGTTGGAAAGCACCCTGCAGGCCGCCTCCGGCGACCCCAACGTCGATTGGATCATCGTGCAGATGCATCAAGACGCCTTGAGTTCCGCAAAGAACGGCAACGGGTCCGACAAGGGCATCCGCGAGGCGTGGTTGCCGCTGTTCGATCGCTATGGTGTTGATCTGGTGCTCTGCGGGCACGATCATGATTACGAACGCAGTTGGCCGGTGCGCGGCTGCAATCACAACGTGGGCCGCGATGCTTTGAGCGGCGCGCCGGTCGATACGCTGCAGCCGAAACCGGTCATCACGTCGAATCCCGCGAACGGCGTATTCGATACCAGTCGCGGGACCATTCATTTCATTCTCGGCGGAGGCGGAACCAACGCGCCGCTCGACGTGTACGGGGTGAACCCCGACAGCGGCGCACCTCAGGCGAAAGTCATCACCAAGCCCAATCGTCCGATCCCGGCGAAGACTCCCGGAACCTTTACCAAGCTAGGCGCAGATGCGGTGGAAGATGCGGTCTGGTCGGCGCGCCGCGATACGGATACCGGCTATGGCATCGCAGTTTTCGATCTTGACCCAGGCTCGCCCGGCGCCAAGACCTCCATTACGATTTCCTACTATCATGCGCTCGGCGCCGATCGGGCGGCGACACCGGATTACGAGCTGTTTGAAACGGTGGTCCTGGCCAAAGGCAGGCGCGCTTAGGGCTCCTTATTGCGCCTGTCAATTTGACCCGTTCGACGTTCACCGTCCTTGGGCGGCCCGGAGACCAACCCGTTGGTTTCTCGACGGTCGCCCGATCGTCTGTCGGCGTGATGCCGGTACCGGCATTCGCAATGCTTGGCGTCGCAAGCCTTGATGGGCAATTGCGGCGCTTCCGCCGACAACCACTTGCGCCCGTTAAGCTCCACGACCGCCGCGCAGGCTTGGCGTCCTCGAATGATCGACACCGAATGCCAGGCCTCCTTTTTGACCGCTTTGCTTCTCTCAACGGGCCTCGAGGTCCGTGCCTCGGACATCTTAGGAGCAGGTCGTGTCTTCAGTAGCATAGGAAACGTACCCTCTTGCTTCCACAAGACAGTAAACCCCTTAAATTGAAGTGTTTGAGCACTCGCTCACGCTCTTGGCGTACTGCACTGCAAGTGCCTGCGAATATTGGGACCGAGGTCCGCATTTGCGGGCTGTCACAAAGCTTACATAATCTGGGCGCGCGTCCTCAGG
>DATNKC010000151.1:0-4550 GCA_035603615.1 Steroidobacteraceae bacterium
GGCTTCGGCAGGTCCCGTCATCAATTTTGGTTCGACGCCAAGTTCCTGCCAGGCGACCGACAGATAGTGACGCAACAATTCCGGAATATCCTCGCGCCGCTCGCGCAAGGGTGGAATCTCTATCCGAATCACATTGAGACGGTGCAGGAGATCCTCGCGAAAGTGGCCGGACTTGACGCGCATCTCGAGATCCTGATGAGTCGCGGCGATGACGCGGACGTCGACCTTCACCGGGGTCTGTCCGCCGACACGGTAGAACTCGCCTTCGGCCAGCACGCGCAGCAGGCGTGTCTGCAGCGCCGGCGACATATCGCCAATTTCGTCGAGGAACAGCGTGCCGCCATCCGCCTGTTCGAATCTTCCCCTACGCAATGCATCCGCACCGGTGAAGGCGCCTTTTTCGTGTCCGAATAGCTCAGATTCCAACAAGTCCGCGGTGAAAGCGGCGGTGTTCAGCGCCACGAAGGCCTTGTTCGAGCGCGGACTATGGCGGTGCAGAGCGCGCGCCACGAGTTCCTTGCCCGTGCCCGATTCGCCGGTGATCAAAACCGTCATGCTGGAGCGGGATAATCTGCCGATCGCGCGAAACACCTGCTGCATGGATGCCGCCTGGCCGAGAAGCTCAGGGATGCTGCGCCGGGTGGCCTCCGCGTCGGTCGACAAATGGGCCTGTTGCGCGGCACGCCGCACGAGGTCAACCGCCTTGTCGATGTCGAATGGCTTGGGAAGATATTCGAATGCACCGCCCTGATAGGCTGCGACCGCCGCGTCCAAATCCGAGTGCGCGGTCATGACGATGACCGGCAATCCGGGGCGCGAGATCTGGATTTCCTTGAGCAGGTCCAAGCCGCTGCGGCCGGGCATGCGGATGTCCGTCATGAGGACATCGGGGGCGCCGCCCCGCAGCGCCGTCAACACATTGTCGGCTTGGTCGAAGCACTTGGCCGTCATGCCGCTGCCTTTCAGCGCCTTCTCCAACACCCAGCGAATGGAGGAGTCATCGTCGACCAGCCAGACCTGCAGCGGCTTGTCATTCATGTTGAATCCATCGGCAAGGAAATGACGAATATTGTTCTCCCCGGAGCACTATCGAATTCGATCAAGCCGCCATGACGGCTGACCAGATCCTGCGCTATCCCTAATCCCAACCCGGAGCCGTCGGCGCGCCCGGAGACCAGCGGATAGAAAATGGTTTCGCGAATCTCGTTGAGTACGCCCGGACCGTTGTCCTCGAACTGAATCGAGGCAACCAGGCGGTGACGATGCGCGCCGACGCTGACATTGGTCGCCGCGCGGGTTCTCAAGATCAACCGCGGCGAATCGACCGGAGCGCCCGTCAGCGCTTGAATGGCGTTGCGGCCCAAATTGAGCATCGCCTGAATGATGTGATTGGGGTCGAGTGTCAGCGGCGGAAGACTGGGGTCGTAGTCCCGGTCGATGGCGACACTCTCGGGCGCTTCGCTGCGCAGCAAGTGATAGACACGCTCCAACAATTCATGCAGGTTGATCAGCTGCTTCGACGGCGGACGACCGGGGCCCAACATGGAATCGAGCAAATTGGTGAGACGATCCGCTTCGCTGATGATCACGCGCGTGTATTCCCGCAACGCCGGATCCAAGAGTTCCCGCTCGAGCAGTTGCGCGGCGCCGCGCAAGCCGCCGAGCGGATTTTTGATTTCGTGCGCGAGCTGACGGACCATCAACCGGCTGCCGCCCAACTGCGCCAGCAACGCGTTTTCGCGAGTCAGGCGCCGATGCTGCGTAATGTCTTCGATCTCCAACAGGAGCCGCAGACTCTGCCCGCCCATGACCACTTGAGTCACGGCACAGTCGAGGATGCGGTCGACGCCGCCCGGGGCCGGCCACGCAAGCTCGCGCTGCACGACGCCCTCGCCACCCTCGCGTACGCGGTCGAACATCGGCAACAAGCTTTCGGCGCCGCGCGTCAATTCGGCGATGGAGCGCCCCAGCGCCTGATTGGTCGACAGTCCCAGCAAGCTCTGAGCCGCGGCATTCAAGTACGTAACGTGCAGTTCCTGATCCAGCAGAAAAACGCTGGTCACCATGGCGTCGAGCAGTTCGGCGCCGTCGATTCTTACCGTGTCGATTTGGAGCTCAGCCGACAAGCTGAGCATCCGCTAGCCGCGGGCGGCCGGCTATTTGTGCAGTGGCGACTGCGGCGACAGCGACGAGGGCTGACGCACGAAGAAGGTCACACTGTTGCTGGTCTCTGATTCGCTCGTTTGCTGGTCGGTGATGGTGGCGGCAAGCGCGTACGTGCCGCGATCCAATCGCGGCAGAGCAAACGATACGGCGTCGGGCGGGAAATCCAGCTGCTTGCCGTTCAAATGCCACGTGATGGATTGATTGGGGCGAAGCGTGGGGTTGAGATTCAAGTGCACGGCCACGACATCGTCGCCGAAAAAGGTCTGTTCCGACGCCGGTGAGGTGATTGAGAATTCGGCGTAGTTCAGGCCGCCCGCGGACCTCTGCGGCGCCTGCGCGATCGGCCCGCTTGCGCCGCGCGCGCCGCCTCCCGATGTCGCGGAAGACGAAGACCCCGCCGTGACGATCTTTTCCGCACCCGGCGAGGCCTGATCGGAGTAGTGAACGACCCCGTCGGCATCGACCCATCTGTAGATGACGGCCGCTTGCACCGTAAAGGCCGCCAGCAGGCCTATCGCCATCCATGTCTGTCGCGGGTGCATATTTCCAAAGCATAGACCTATCGCCTCCGGACCACAAAACGAGGTGACGACGGCGTGACCGCCGTCACCTTAAGGCCTAAGCACCCCCACGGGGCCTCGCGGAGAGGCTCCTAACTACAAGCTGTAATACATCTCAATTTCTATCGGATGCGTCGTCATCCGCAGCCGCGTCACTTCCTTCATCTTCAATTCGATGTAGGCGTCGATAAGGTCATCGGTGAACACGCCGCCGGCCTTCAAAAAGCCGCGGTCCTTGTCCAAGTAATCGAGCGCCATGTCGAGCGAATGGCAAACTGTCGGAATTTTCTTGTCTTCCTCCGGCTCCAAGTCATACAAATCCTTGTCGGCCGGATCGCCGGGATGAATCTTGTTTTGAATGCCATCCAGTCCTGCGAGAAGCATCGAGGCAAACATAAAATAGGGATTGCCCGTGGCGTCCGGAAAACGCACTTCAATGCGCCGGCCCTTGGGATTGGAAATCCAAGGAATGCGAATCGAGGCGGAACGATTGCGGGCGGAATACGCGAGCTTCACCGGCGCTTCGAATCCGGGCACCAGACGCTTGTAGCTATTCGTGCTGGCGTTGGTGAACGCGTTGATCGCGCGCGCATGCTTGATGATGCCGCCGATGTAGTACAACGCGATGTCGGACAGACCGCCATACTTGTCTCCCGCGAAGAGTGCCTTGCCGTCCTTTTGCAGCGACTGGTGCACATGCATGCCGTTACCGTTGTCGCCGACGATGGGTTTAGGCATGAAAGTCAGGGTTTTTCCGTATCCGTGAGCGACGTTCTGCAGCGCGTATTTGAGGATCTGCACTTCGTCGGCTTTCTTGGTGAGCGTGTTCGCCGCCACGTTGATCTCGCCCTGGCCGGCGGTCGCCACTTCGTGATGATGAACTTCGAATTTCAAACCCATTTCTTCGCAGGCCATCGACATGGCGGTGCGAATGTCTTGCTGTGAATCCACCGGGGGAACCGGGAAGTAGCCGCCCTTCACACCGGGCCGGTGCGCGCGGTTGCCCTCTTCATACGCTTTGCCCGAGTTCCAGGCGCCTTCGTAAGAATCAACTTCGTAGGCACAGCCGTTCATGCTGGAACTGACCGTGACATTGTCGAAGATGAAGAACTCGTTTTCCGGTCCGAACAGTGCGGAGTCGGCGATACCGGAAGCTTTCAAATGCGCTTCGGCGCGTTTCGCCAAGGAACGCGGATCGCGTCCGTAGCCTTGCATGGTCATCGGCTCGATGACATCGCAACGCAGATCGAGCGTGGTCTCTTCGTAAAACGGATCAATGACGGCGGTCGAGGGATCCGGCATCAAAATCATGTCCGACTCGTTAATGCCCTTCCATCCTGCAATGGAAGATCCGTCGAACATCTTGCCGTCCTTGAAAAATCCCTCGTCAACCAAGCGCGTCGGGATGGTTACGTGCTGTTCCTTGCCAATCGTGTCAGTAAAGCGGAGATCGACGAATTTTGCGTCTTTTTCTTTGATTAATTTCAGAACATCGGCGGGGGTCATTTGCGTCCTCGCGTTGAGTGTCAGGTGGCCCGGCAAGCCCGGGGCTCTTCAAACATGCAGCTACTGTGCCATTTGTCGGTGCAGACAGATCAAGCACTTGGAGTGGCCGCTCGACCTGCGCGCATCATTATGGATCAAATCGCAAAAAGTCACGCGCCACATTGGTGCAGAACACGTCAGAAATTCAGATTACGCCCGATCGTCAGGTTTCTCGCCCAGCCGTGTGCCAATTGAGTGCGTAGGGAAGCTCACGACACCTCTAGCCTGCGTCGCTATACTCGCTGACTTTGTTCCGCGAGCATTCATGCCTCACGTCCC
>DATNKC010000152.1:0-16924 GCA_035603615.1 Steroidobacteraceae bacterium
CCAGGAATCGCTGGTCAAGTTGACCAGCAAGTCTGGATGCAGCTGCCCGACGCCGCGTATGAATGCCTGCAAAATATCCTCGTAGCAGATCACGGGGCCCAAGCGCCACGCGTCGCCGTTCGGTCCCTGCAGGGAGATCACGCCCGGACCGGCGCCTGCGGTAAATCTTCCAGCGCCTTCCGGCAGAAGTTTGCGCAGCCACGGAAATGTCTCAATGCCGGGCACGTACTCGCCGAAGGCCAGCAGACGCACTTTGTCGTAGCGGCCCGCGACTTTGCCATTGCGGTCGAGCAGGATCGCAGAATTGAATGCATCCTCGTGGACTGCATCGTACATCTCCGCCCCAATCAGCGTGGGAGCGCTAAAGCCGCGACGAATCATCGCCAGCGAATCCGCTGAAAAATCGGCGCTGAAGCTGCGGGGCACGGCTACCGGAAAACTGCCTTCGCTCCACACCAGCAGTTGCGCGCCATCCTTCTCCAAGCGGCGCGATTGTTCCTGCAGGGCCGTCAACTGGCGCAGCGCCTCGTCGCGCGAAAATTCCCCGTCGACGCTATAGGCGAAGTTAGGCTGAACCAAGCCGACCTTGAGGCTTGGTGCGCGCGCGGCGATGTCATCCGTTTGTCGCATGCGTATGGCGCCGAAGATCAGCGCGGCCGCCAGCACCCCGGCTGCCGCCATCGCCGGATAGCGCGCGGCGCGCGGGTTGAGGGTGAGATCGTACAAGGCGCCGTTGATCATCATCAGCAGTGCCGTGACGCCGAAGGCGCCTGTCAGTTCGCTCACCTGGATGACGAGCGGATTCCACGCTTGACTGATCCATTGGCCGGCCGGAAACAATTGCGGCACGAGCAACTCGCAGCTCACCATGGCGATGGGCGCGAGCAGGGTCATGGGAACGCGGCCGTGCCTGCGAATGGCGAGCACCGCGGCTGTAAAAAGCAAGAAAATAATCGCGCGGCTGGCGCAAAAAAGCAGAAAAACCGCCGCCGCGCCGATCCAGGGGAAATCGGCGAATCGGCGCATGACATCGATCAACCAGTAATAGCCCCCGGCGGTTTCCACCAGTCCGGCCCACCAGCCCAAGAATAGTGCGCGGCGGAAGCTTGGCGTTCGCTCGATGGCCATGAACATCGGGACCGCGGCGATCCAGGCAAGGGCTGATAAATCAAATGGCGTGACGGCCAGGAACCACAGGCAGCCGCTCAAGGTGCTCAAGGCCAACGCGCCGTAAAAATTCAAGTTTCGCATGCGACCTTTACGTCAAGAGTAGTTCGCGGCCGTCGGGCATCTCGGGTATTCTGAGGCCCAATCATGCAAGAAAGATACGAACCCGCCGCTATCGAAGCGGAGGCACAACATTATTGGGACCAACAGCATAGCTTCGAGGCCAAGGAAGACGACAGCCGCGCGAAGTATTATTGCTTGTGCATGTTTCCCTATCCAAGCGGCCGCTTGCATATGGGTCACGTGCGCAATTACACCATAGGCGACGCGCTGACGCGATTCATGCGCATGCACGGGCGCAACGTGCTGCAGCCCATGGGGTGGGACGCGTTCGGCTTGCCGGCCGAAAATGCCGCCATCGCGAACGGCGTGCCGCCCGCGAAATGGACCCTCGACAACATCGCGCACATGAAGGCGCAGTTCAAATCCTTGGGCTACGGGCTGGATTGGAAGCGGGAACTCACGACTTGTCTTCCTAATTACTACCGCTGGAATCAATGGCTCTTCTTGCGCATGCTGGAAAAAGGCATTGCGTATCAGAAAACCGGTGTCGTCAATTGGGATCCGGTTGATAAGACCGTGTTGGCGAACGAGCAAGTCATCGACGGCAAGGGCTGGCGGACCGGCGCGATCATCGAGAAGCGCGAAATTCCCATGTACTACCTGAAGATCACGGCCTATGCCGAAGATCTGCTCGATGAATTGAATCGCATGCCGGATTGGCCCGAGCGAGTGCGCGTCATGCAGGCCAATTGGATCGGCCGCAGCGAAGGCGTGCGGCTCGGCTTTCCGCACGACATCGGCGAGGGCGGCGTGCTGTGGGTATTCACCACCCGCGCCGACACCATCATGGGCGCGACCTTTTGCGCCGTGGCGGCGGAGCATCCGCTGGCTGACTTTGCCGCGCAGGATAACGTCAAGCTGGCGGCATTTATCGAGGAATGCAAACGCGGACCGGCGCTCGAAGCCGAGCTTGCCACTCAAGAAAAAAAGGGCATGCCGACCGGCTTGCACGTGCGCCACCCGATCAGCGGCGAACCCATACCGGTGTGGGTCGGCAACTATGTGCTGATGAGCTACGGCGACGGTGCGGTCATGGGTGTGCCGGCACACGATGAACGGGATTTCGCATTCGCCAAAAAATATCGGTTGCCGATCCAGCAGGTTATCGATGTGCCGGGGCGCTCGTACTCTCTGGCGGCGTGGGAGCCTTGGTATTCCGATCATGGCCGCTGTGTGAATTCCGGTCCGTATGATGGACTCGACTATCAAGCCGCCGTCGATACCGTCGCCCGAGATCTGCAGCTCAAGGGCTTGGGCGAGAAGCGCACGACCTGGCGGCTGCGCGACTGGGGGATTTCGCGGCAACGTTATTGGGGTTGCCCGATTCCGATCATTCATTGCAGAGGCTGCGGCGCGGTGCCGGTGCCGGATGAGCAATTGCCCGTAGTCCTGCCCACAGACTTGGTGCCTGACGGCAGCGGCAACCCACTGTTGAAAGACGAGCGCTTTCTAAACGTGAAGTGTCCGAAGTGCGGCGCCGCTGCGCGCCGCGAAACGGACACGATGGACACCTTCGTGGACTCGTCCTGGTATTTCTTGCGATTCGCCTGCGCCGACAATGATCAGGCCATGCTGGATTATCGAGTTCAATACTGGCTGCCGGTCGATCAGTACATCGGCGGCATCGAACACGCCATCTTGCACCTGCTCTATGCGCGCTTCTGGACTCGTTTCTTGAGAGAGATGGGCGCGGTTTCGTTCAAGGAGCCGTTCGCGCGCTTGTTCACTCAAGGCATGGTGCTGAACGAGGTCTTCTTCCGCAAGAGCGACTCGGGACGACTGCAGTACTTCAATCCGGCCGACGTATCGGTCACGCCGGATAAGAGCGGTAAAGGCAGTATCGCGGTGCTGAAGGCCGACGGCCGGCAAGTCGAATCGGGCGGCGTGGTCACGATGTCCAAGTCCAAGAACAACGGCGTGGACCCGCAGGTGCTGGTCGACGAATTCGGCGCCGACACCGCGCGGCTGTTCATCATGTTTGCCGCCCCCCCTGAACAGACATTGGAATGGTCCGATGAAGGCGTGCAGGGCGCATTTCGGTTCATCAAACGGCTATGGAAGGCCGTCTTCGACCATGTATCGGCCGGTCCCGCATCTGCGCTGGACAAGTCGGCTTTGACCGAGCCGCAACGCGCGCTGCGCCGGCATTCGCACCAAACCCTCGCGAAGGTTACGGATGACATCGGCCGCCGCCGCACCTTCAACACCGCGATTGCCGCGGTCATGGAGCTGTTGAATGCAGTGGCCAAATTTCCGCAGGCCGCCCCGCAGGATCGCAGTGTCTCGCAGGAGGCATTGGAGATTGCAGTGATGGCGCTGTCACCGATCATCCCGCATGTCACCCACGCGCTCTGGCGCGGATTGGGGCATAGCACCGCGCTGATCGATGAGCCTTGGCGTGAAGTCGACGCGCAGGCATTGCAGTCAGCGACGGTGCAGATAGTCGTGCAAGTGAACGGCAAGTTGCGGGCGCATATTACGGTCGCGGTCGACGCCGACGACGCGACAGTCCGCGCCGCGGCCCTGGCCGATGCCAATGTCCAGAAATTCGTCGGGACCTCGGCGGTTCGCAAAGTCATCATCGTGCCGGGCAAGCTCGTGAACATCGTGGTGTAATGCCGCGTGGCCAGCTGGCGATATGTCTTTTTGGTGAGCATCTGCGCGCTGTCCGCGTGCGGCTTCCGCTTGGCAGGCAGCGAGCCGCTGCCCGCGGTCATGGCGCGGCCCTACCTATCGTTGAAAGACCCTTACACGGATTTTTCGCGGGAATTCGAACATACGCTCAAAACCTCCGGGGCGACGCTGCAACCCACGCGCGAAGGGGCTACGGCGACCATCGATGTCTCCAAGGATTTGGTCGAGCAACGCACGCTGGCGGTATCGGCGCAGAACATTCCCTCGGAATATGAGCTGACCTACACCGTGACATTCAGCGTGCATGGCAAGGATAAGGAATTGCTCGCACCGCAGACCATCAGCCTTTCAAAAGATTACAGCTTCGACGTGACATTGCAGCTTGCCAAGGAGCACGAAGCCGACATTCTGCGTCAACAAATGGCGCGCGATCTGGTAGCCATCACCATGCACCGGCTCACGAGCTTGAAGTAACGCGGGCGTGAGGCGCAATGGTGCTTCTGGTCAACGGCATTGATCGACTCTCCCTGCAAGTACTCTTGGATCGCTATGGCTTGGCGTTGCAGCTGGTGGCGCCGGACGAAGTCATTCCCGGCTCCTATTGGGGTGAACGCGAGGCGGGGCTGATGGGATCGAGGATTTTCGCGCGCCTCGACACGCCGCTGCATTCTGTGCTGCACGAAAGCGCCCACTTTATCTGCATGACGCCGGAACGGCGCGCCGGCTTGCATACCGACGCGGGCGGCGATCATGCGGAAGAGAATGCCGTCTGTTACCTACAGATCATCCTGGCCGATTCGCTGCCCAACGTAGGCCGGCAGAGAATGTGCCGCGACATGGATGCCTGGGGCTACACATTCAGGCTGGGCAGCGCGGCGGAATGGTTTGAGCGCGACGCTGACGATGCGCGCGACTGGCTGATTGAGCGCGGCGTGCTCGATGCCGCGAGCAGCCCCACCTATGCCTGCCGATAGCGGGGATCGAGTGTCGCGCCGAACTGTGCTCGCCGGGTTAACCGCACTTTTCCTGGCCGGATGCGAGCGCTTGGGATTTCTCGCCGCCAATGCGCCAGCGGCCTTTGGCTCGTACACGCGGCACACGAATATCGCTTATGGACCGGATCCACAGCAGCGCCTGGATGTGTACGTACCCGAGAGCGCCGTCGGGCCCGCGGGCGCCGCATCCCCTCGGCCGGTGGTGGTTTTCTGGCACGGCGGGCGTTGGCGCCAGGGCGACAAAGCAGACTATCGGTTCGTCGGCGCGGCGCTCGCGCAGTCAGGCTACCTGACCTTGGTGGCGAATTATCGCCACTACCCCCAAGTCAAAATGCCGGGATTCATGCAGGACGCGGCGCAGGCTGCGCTCTGGGCCGCGGCGCATGCCAATGAGTATGGCGGCGCCCCAGAGCGTCTATACCTGATGGGACATTCGGCGGGCGCGCACCTGGCCGCACTGGTGACGCTGGACCCGCGATATTTCGCCGCCGCCGGGCAACGCGCACCGCACATCGCGGGTCTGATTGGCTTGTCGGGAGCGTACGATTTTTTGCCGTTGCTCGAGCCGGATGTTCAGGACATGTTTGGTCCGCCGCCGCTGTACCCTGAGTCCCAGCCCATCAATTTCGTGCGCGCGGACGCGCCGCCCATGCTGTTGGTGCAGGGGCTGAACGATGAGACGGTGAAGCCGAAGAACTCGCGCAATCTTGCAGCGGCGCTGCGGGCGCTGGGCGTGCCGGTGACGTTGAAGCTGTATCCCAAGGTGTCGCATGCCGATACCGTGGCGGCGCTGACAGTGCTGTTGCGCGGCAGGGCGCCTACGCTGGCGGATATCAGAGCCTTCGTCAGTGAGAGGTCAGAGTCCGCCCAACCGCCGAGCGTTTAGGCGGCGTGCGCGGCGGCCTGCGCCGGCATCGCGTAAACCTTACCGAAACGATTCGCGAGGAAGGCCTTCAGGCCGATCTCTTCCTGGCGAATCAATCCGGACTGCGGAATCTGACCGGCGCTCAGCATGTCGAGCACCGCGCAAATGCCGCCCGCCGTGGTGATCTGAATGGCGCTGCGCACTCTGCCGCCCATCGGGGCCGCATAGATCTTGTTGGCGTAGGTCTCTTGCATCAATTGACCTCCGCGCATGCCGCTCACGGTGACGAACACGATGACCACATCCTGAAGCGTAATGGGCACGGCATTCTCGAGGATGTCCTTCAGCAGCTCGCGCCGATCGCGCAGCCGCAGATCATTCAGCAAGGCCTTCATGATGGCGGCATGGCCCGGATAGCGGATGGTGCGATAGTTCAGATTGCGCACCTTGCCGGCCAGCGTCTCGCACAGCGTGCCAAGACCGCCTGAGGTGTTAAAGGCTTCGTACAAGATTCCGTCGAGCGAGAATTCTTCCAGTTCCTCCAGCGGCTGCGTCTCACGCAGCTGGCCGTTGACGATGGCCTCGCACGGCTCGCAGTACTCGTTGATCACCCCGTCCGTGCTCCAGGTCAAATTGTAGTTGAGCGCGTTGGAGGGGAATTCAGGCAATGCGCCGACTCGCATGCGCACATCGTTGAGTTCATCGAATCGTGACGCCAGGTCGGACGCCACAATGGTGATAAATCCTGGCGCGAGACCGCATTGTGGAATGAAAGCGGTGCGCGCGCCGAGGCTGAGTTGCTTGACCGCACGCGTGCTGGCGACATCCTCGGTGAGGTCCAAGTAATGAGCGCCGCCGCTCTTGGCGGCCTCGGCGATGAGCCGGGTCGCGTGATAGGGCGCCGCGGAGAGGACCGCAAACTTGCCCGATAGCAATTTGCGCAAGGCGTCCCCCTGCGCAATGTCTATCGCGGCTTTCTTGATCGGCGCGGAAGTCTCGAGCCGATCCAATTGCGCTTGCGATCGATCGACCACGGTCACGGCGTAGTCGCCGGAACCGCCCAAAAACTCCGCGATCATGGAGCCGATTTTGCCCGCGCCTACGATAACAATGTCTTTCATGCCGCCTCCGTTGGGAGCGCCATTTTTGCCCGATCACATGGCGAATGGTAGGGTTGTTCTGGGCATTTTTAAGGTATATTCGCTACATTAAGAAGGGTAAAAGCGGCGAAGTGCCATGGATTCCATCGATGAGAAGCTATTGTCGGCGCTGCGGGAGAACGGCCGGGCCTCGACGGCCATGCTGGCGAGGCTGGTAGGGCGGTCGCGCACCAGCGTTCAGAGTCGAATTGAGCGGCTCGAGAAGCAGGGCATCATCATTGGCTACGGGGTTCGTTTGGCGCCGGAATTTGGGGCCGGCGCCGTGCGGGCCCACGTCATGATCAATGTGGGTCCCAAAGAGACTCGCGCGGTGACCGCCGCGCTGCGCGAGATATCCCAAGTGCGGCTGCTGCATTCCGTCAGCGGCGATGTGGACCTGATCGCGGTTGCAATCACCGCGTCGGTCGCCGAAATGGATCAGGTCATCGATCGAATTGGTGCCCTCGAGGGCGTCGAGCGCACGAACTCGTCGATCATTCTGTCGACGAAGTTCGAACGGTGACTGATGCAACGCCGCGCTGACCGCAGCGAAATGAGCGACGCGCGGAGCGGCGATCGCAAGTCCCCACTTCACGTGTTGTTGCCGACCATGGGCAGTGCGGGCGATGTGCATCCCTTTATCGCGCTCGGCGCGGCGCTCAAGGCCCGCGGCCACCGAGCGACGATTCTGACCAATCCCATTTTCCAGGCGTTGATCGAGGCTCAAGGAATCGGATTTCTGGCCGTGGGCACCGCCGAGGAGGCCAATGCAGCCATCGCCAATCCTGAATTGTGGCATCTGCGCAAGGGCTTCAAGGTCATCGCACAAGTGATCGTCCCGGCGATTTCGCAAATTTATCGGCTGATCGAAAAACACGCGGATTCCAACACCGTGGTAGCGTTTTCCAGCCTGGCATTCGGCGCCCGTATCGCGCAGGAAAAGCTTGGCGTGCCGAGCGCATCGGTGCATCTGCAACCGAGTGTGATCCGCACTTTCGTCGATCAAGGAATGATGGGCAACGTCAGACTATCGGCCTCTCGCCCGAAGTGGTTCAAGCAGGGATTGTTTCGAATCATCGACGCCATAGTTCTCGATCGCAGGCTCAAGGCGCCGCTGAATGATCTGCGCGCGACACTGGGCCTGCCGCCGGTCGATCGAGTGATGCATCGCTGGATGCACTCGCCGCAACTGGTGATTGCGTTCTTTCCCGACTGGTTTGCAGCGCCGCAGCCGGACTGGCCGGCCCATACGCACACCGTGGGATTCCCCTTATGGGATGCGGATGGCGAGGCGGCGCCGCTGGCGGCGGCCGAGGAATTCTTGGGCGAAGGTGCGGCGCCCATCGTGTTTACGCCCGGATCGGCCGGATCGACGATGCAGCGATTTTTCAAGGAGTCGGTCCGGGCTGCGCGGCAACTGGGCTTGCGCGCGATGCTCGTGACCAATTATCCGGAGCAAGTTCCGCCAAACTTGCCCGCCAACATCAAGGTCTTCGGCTATTTACCCTTCAGTCAAGTGCTGCCGCGCGCGGCCCTGCTGGTGTATCACGGCGGTGTGGGCACCTTGGCGCAGGGGATCAAAGCGCGCATTCCTCATCTGGTCGTGCCCCATGGCTATGATCAGTTCGACAGCGGGTGGCGTATCGAACAACTGGGGTTGGGAAGGAGTATTCCACAGAGCCGCTATCGGGCCGGGCGTGTGGCTCGCACGATCGAGAGTATTCTGCAAGATGACACAGCAGCGCGGCGGCGCGCAGATTACGCCTCGCGCATCGATTCAGCGGACGCGGTTACCCGCGCCTGCAGATTGATCGAGGGATTGGGGTAGCAATCGTGCTCGAGCCGATCGATATCACAGCCCGCTGCTACTCTGGCGTCTGCGGATCGTGCATGTGATCGAACAGGTCGCCACGCGCCGGGATCTTTCCGATGCCGCACATGGGAAACGGAATCAGGCCGGTCATGACCAAGAAGCAGCGATCGTTAATCCAAAGAAGCGATCCACCGCCGCCTTCCAGCCCTTCGACCCGATGAGTGCGGGCATGATCCCATCCAAACTCGGGCGCATTCCCCTGATCCGACCCGGGTCCGACATCGACGTACATGCCGGCGAGCCCTTTATCCAAGGCGCGCGGTGGGGGTGTCGTGGCCGATTGCGCGCGCTGCTTGACCGTCAGTGCCGCTTCAGCGTTCCAATCGATGTTAGCGGGCTTTTGCTCGGCCGGCGGCGGTTCGGCCGGCGGTGGAACCACGACCAATTGGGTGTCATGCGACGGCGGCGGCTTCTTGCGCGGCGGGCTGGGCGGCGGCGGGGATGTCTCCTCGGCTGATTGCCCGTGCGCGGGGAGCGGTAGAAACACCAGGGATTCCTCTGTGCGCAGCCGCAGATGAGTCTGCCAATGCAATGCCATCAGCAAGAGTGCGGCGTGAAGTGCCGCGACGAGGGCCAAGATGACGGGCCGCCGCAGCCGCGCCGTTCCCCTTTCTGGCGGCTCGTGCAGACTGGTTGCAAAGGCGGCCATGGGCGCGTGTGATACCAGAGTCGCGCGATTAGTTCCACAGATGGAATTAGAAGAGGGAATTCAGAAGTCGGGAGCCGAAAGAAAAAACGGCGTGGATTTTGAGGCCCACGCCGCCGGGATATCGCACCAGCGGGGGAGTTGGCTGGCTTGCCGGCGCGAGGTTCTCCTAAACTTCTTGCGATGCATCCTGCCAAAAACCTACAGGATAGAAAGATACATGTTGTACGTAGTCGCCAGAATTTAATCATTTGTCAAAATAATAATTCCGTGCTAGGTCGATTCAAGTTATTGATATTATTTAGATAATATCCCTCGAAGCGGCTGGCGATATCCGGTGTAGCGGATGCCGCCAGCACCGACGGTCAGCAGCTTAGGCACAGAAGTTCTTAAGCGCGAAAAAGTTCAGGTCACGGGCGAGGTAGCCGCGCGCGGTTGGCGAAGACGGCGCACGATCAAGTAAGCGACGACCGCCACACCCAAGGTAATGCAGCTGGCGTTGAAGTCCTGGCGCTGGCCCGGGGTGAATGCCATTGCGGTCAACACCGCCGCCATGCAGGCGATGGTGGCATAGCTCAAATAAGGGAATAACCACATGCTGACCGCGGGCTTCGCTTCGCCAGCGCGTTCGCGTCGCCGGCGCAATGCAATTTGCGCGGCCGCCGTAATCATATAAACGAACACGATGAGCGCGCCCGAGGAACTCAATAAAAAATCGAACACTTTTTGCGGCGCTTCGGTTGCCGCAATGATGCCGAGGAATCCCGCCGCCGCGCCGATCAATACCGAGACCACGGGCACGCGGCGTTTATTCAATTTGACCAGGGACTGCGGCGCATCGCCGCGTTCGGCCAGGATAAACAGCACCCGCGAACTGACATAGAAAGCGGAATTCAAGCAGGACAGCACGGCCGTGAGGATGATGACGCTCATAATGATGCTCGCTCCGGGGACGTGCATCGTATTGAGCGCCAGGGTAAATGGCGATTCGCCGGAGCGGACCGTATTCCAGGGCACCACCGATACGATCAAGAAAACGGACACCACGTAGAAAATCAAAATGCGCCATATCACCGTCGTCGTCATCTTGGCGATCGCGCGGCCCGGTTGTGCCGATTCCGCTGCCGCCACCGTCGTGATCTCGGCGCCGGTCATGGCAAAGAACACCGTGGGTGCCGCTCCGATCACGGCGATCCACCCGCTCGGCGTGAAGCCGCCGTAATTGACGAGATTGGCAAAGGTTGGGCCCGAGGGTGCCGTCCAGCCGAACGCGAATGAAGCCGCAATGACGACGAACACCAGAATCGCCGCGACCTTGATGGAGGCGAACCAGAATTCAAATTCGGCATACGAACGTGCCGACATGAGATTGACGCCGGTCATGATGGCCATCAAACCGAGACCGATCTGCAGCTGAGTATAGGCAGGCATCCAAATCTGCAGAATCTTTGCGCCTGCGATCGCTTCCACCGGCACGACGATGACCCAGAAATACCAGTACAGCCAACCGACGACGAAGCCCGCACCCTCGCCCAAGCCGGAGCGCGCAAATTCCGTGAACGAACGCACGTTGGGAAGCGCGGTGGCCATTTCGCCCAACATGCGCATCACCATCAGAATCAGCATGCCCGTGAGGGCGTAGCTGATGAAAACCGCAGGCCCCGCCGCTTTGATGGACGTGCTGCTGCCGACAAACAGCCCGGCACCGATGATGCCGCCAATCGAGATCATCGCCAGATGCCTGCCCTTTAACGAACGGCTGAGCTGATGCGTGGGGTCGGACTGATCAGGAATGGTCGGCTGAGTCATTGAACGGCCCTCGGGGAAACTCGCCGTATACTACGCAACTTGAGGGATGCCATGCGCCGCAATTACAAGCCGCGCAGGAACTCGATCAGCGCCTTGTTCACCTCGTTGGCGCGCTCCTGCTGCGTCCAATGTCCGCAGCCCGGCAGCATGATGGTGCCGCGCAGCTGGGGAATGTAACGCCCCAAGTCCGCGATGACTTCTTTCATGCGGGGGAAGGAAACCACCAGATCCAGATCGCCCGCCATGTACAGCGCGGGTACGCTGACCGATGCTCCGGCATACGGCGCCATCAGCTCCCAATTGCGATCGATGTTGCGGTACCAGTTCAGCCCGCCGCGAAATCCGGAGTGCTTGAATTGCTGTACGTAGAAATCCAGGTCCGCATCAGTCAGCCACGCGGGCAAGACTTCCGGGTTCGGCATGCGCGTGAGAAATCCGCCGGCGCGCGGCACCATGCCGACACCCGCGCTCGGAGCCCCAGGATTGCGTCTCGGCACATCGCCCGATCCTGAATACAAAATTTTGCGCAGCGAAAGCCGGGCGTCCGCCTCGAGTTCCGTTTCCGCCACGCCCGGCGCTTGAAAGTACAATTGATAAAAGCTGGCCTCGGCGTTCTGCGGCATCACGGTGGTCGGCGCGATGCTGCCCCGAGGCCGATACGGAACGCTGAGCCCCACGACCGCGCGGAATCGATCCGGGCGCATCAGCGCCGCATGCCACGCGACGGGCGCGCCCCAATCATGTCCGACAACCACGGCGGACTTTTCACCGAGCGCATCGAGCACGCCGACCAGGTCGCCGACGAGGTGAAACAGCGTGTAGCGCTCGATTTCAGCAGGCCGATCCGTCAGACCGTAGCCGCGCATGTCGGGTGCAACGGCGTGAAACCCCGCCGCCGACAGCGCGGCCAATTGATGTCGCCACGAATACCAGGACTCCGGGAATCCATGACAGAGCAGCACCAGCGGACCGCTGCCCTGCTCAGCGAGATGAATGCGGATGCCATTGGCGTCAACCGTGCGGTGCGTTGGCTCGCTCATGCCGACAGCCTATCAGGGTTGCGGCGCATGGTCCTTCATCGAAGTGAGCTTGGCCTCCATTTCAGCGCCGAAATAGGCTTGCGGTTTGGACGGATCGACGCGCTCACGGCGCTCGCGCAGGGCGATCGCCGACTTGGCCCGGTCGAAGGCATCGCGCAGCGAGTGCGCCTCCGGCAACGCGTCGCGGAAAAACGCTTCGCCAAAGTAGGTCAGGTCGCGATCGTTCGAACAACCAAAAGAGGTGCGGTCCGCGGCGGCCGCGGTAATCACAATGGTACGCGGATCCTTCAGCGCATCGATGAATCCGCCCGCATAGCAAGCGGAAATGATGATCACGCGCCACTTGATGCCCGAGGCGCTCAGAGCATCCGCGAGATCCTCGTCCGTCATGTCATTGAGCGGAAGATCCGAGTTCGACACCGCAATGGCCGGATCCCTTGCGCCGTGCGAGGAAATGACCAGAAACAATACGTCGCGATCCAGATTCATCCGGCCCGCGAGGCCGCGAAGCGCGTATTTCAATCCCGAGACGCTGGCCAGGGGCGCGCGCTCCAGGTCGCGCTCATCGTTGATCAGCGATAATGCCCGGCTCTCCATGCCGTAGCGTTCGGACAGCACCCGCGATGCCAGGCCGATTTCCTGTGCGAATACTTTTTGTTCGCCAACCCCCGCAAATCCGAGAAAGAACGCCTTCGGGCTGGGCGAGGCATCGGGACGAATGGCCGCGAGCGCCTGATCGATGCGCCGGGATTGCTCAAACAGCACGCTTTCCGCGTCCGCCGGTGTATCGCCGCCGTCCGCAGCCTCGGCAACTTCCGGGGCGGCCCAAACATCGGGAATCACATCCAGCGCATCGGTGAGCCAGATGAAGGCCATGAGAAAGGCGATGCCGGCGAACGCGGCGCGGACTTGCGATTCGCCAGTGAAGGCGCGCAGGCCGCGGGCGAGGTAGAAAAAGGAGTAAATCAACACACTCACGGCCACGACGCATTGCCAAACGAGGCTCAACAAAGGTACCGCGAACACGGCGAGCAGCAGGGGCAGCGGCACCAATCCCAGCGACAACAACAAGGCCGCCGGGAAAGCGGGCTTAGGGTTCGACCGGGCGCGCAGCAAGGCCGCCAAAACCACTATCGCGAGCGCATACCAGGGAAATAGCGGCACACCGGCGAGGAGAAATTGCGGTTCCGGCAGCGCTTCCCACCAATCGAACGCCACCCACAGCAACAGCCAGACGAGACTTAAGCTAATCAGGACGAAAGTTGAAGGGGCGAAGTTTGGTATCGCCCTTCTCAAGGTCCACAACCGCAGCAGCAATGTCAAGGACCGCCGCGGTTTCGCGGGGGCGCGCTCAGGGACTGGATTTTGGAACTCGAACTCATCCATGAGCGAGATCATAGCTTGCTGCGCGGGTGTTGCGCGCGACCGGCGCTCGGCAGGATGATGCGAGAATTAATTGGAGGCTTCTATGAAGGTTGATGGCCAGTGTCACTGCGGACAGATTCGCTACGAGGCGGAAATTGATCCTGCCAATGTCAGCGTCTGTCATTGCACCGATTGCCAGATTTTGACCGGCACGGCGTATCGGGTCAGCGCCCCGGCATCCGCGGCGAGCCTGGTATTTCGGGCAGGTGCGCCGAAGATTTATATCAAGACGGCGGAAAGCGGCAACAAACGGGCACAGGGGTTTTGTTCCAACTGCGGCACACCGATTTATTCAGCCGATGCGCAAAATCCGCAGAGCTATTTTTTGCGCGTGGGAACGATGAGCCAACGCGCGGCGCTGCCCCCACAACGGCAAATCTGGTGCCGCTCGGCCTTGGCCTGGGCATCGGATATCCGTGGCCTCGAACCGAGCGAGCGGGCATGAGCGTCTACAAGTTGGGGCAGGATGCGCCCGTACTGGCCGCAAGCGCCTACGTGGCGCCGAATGCAGCGGTGATCGGCAAAGTAATTCTCGCTGAGCGCGCCACGGTATGGTTTGGCGCCACACTTCGCGGCGACAACGAAACCATCCACATCGGCGCCGGCAGCAACGTGCAGGATTCGGCGGTCTTGCACACCGACCCGGGCTTTCCGCTCACCGTAGGCGCCGACGTCTCGATTGGACACCAAGCGATGATGCATGGCTGCACCATCGGTGAGGGCACGTTGATCGGCATTCAGGCCATTGTGTTGAATGGCGCCGTCATCGGCAAGGGATGCCTGATTGGCGCCGGGGCGCTCATCACTGAACGCAAGGTCTTTGGCGACGGTAGTCTGATTTTCGGCGCGCCCGCGAAGGTCGTGCGCCAGCTCAGCCCAGAAGAGCGGGAAGATTTGCTCAAGGTCGCGGCTAACTATGCCGAACGCGGGGCGTTCTACCGAAATAATTTGCACGCTCTTTAGGGTTCGGCCTTATGTGAATCGCCGCCCGTGCTGCTATTCTTCTCTCCCCCAAACATGAATCGCTCGCATAGGAGAGAAGCGAATGGCCAACGATCAAGAGCGTGAGTTCAGCAGGCGTGATTTTGTGCAGAGCGCGGTTTCCGGCGCCGCCCTCGCGGCCGTGCCGATGGCGGTGTTCGCCGCCGCATCGCCAAATGACGCCGACAAGGCGGCGGTACTGGCGCAGATTCCCAAAATGCATGCCGCGAATATCAAGCGGTTGCAGGAGTGGATAGCGCTGCCCTCGATCGCCGCCGAGAACAGGAATTATCCGCAGGGCCCCGAGCACATGGCGAAGCTCGCGCAAGATGCGGGGTTCACCGGCGTGAAACTCATCCCCACTTCCGGCAAGCCCGGTGTGTTCGGCAAGATCGATGCCGGGGCGAGCACCACCATGGCCATTTATTTCATGTATGACGTGAAGCAATTCGTGCCGGAGGAGTGGAGTTCTCCGCCGCTCGAGGCGCGGCTGGTGCAGAAGGAAGGACTGGGCACCGTCTGCATGGGCCGCGGCGCGGTCAATCAAAAAGGTCCTGAAAATTCCTTCCTCAGCGCCTTGATGGCGTTTAAAGCCGCAGGCAAGAAACTGCCGGTCAATTTGGTGCTGGTCTGCGAGGGAGAGGAGGAGATTGCTTCTCCGCATTTTCAGGAAGTCGTCAGAAATCCCGAGGTCATGGCGGAACTGAAGAAGTGCGTGGGCGTCTTCATGCCCGAGGCCGGTCAGGATCGCGATGGCGGAGTTCAAGTTTCCCTGGGTGCGAAAGGCGTGGTCGAGCTGGAGTTGATTTCGAGCGGCGAGAAGTGGGGCCGCGGGCCTGCCCATGATGTGCATTCGAGCCTCGAGGCGCAGGTGGATTCTCCCACCTGGCATCTTGTCCAGGCGCTGAACACGCTGGTCGAAAAAGACGGACACACGCCCGCGGTCGAAGGGTTCTTCGAGAAGGCGAAACCCTTGAGCGCGGCGCAAGAACAGATGATCAAAGAGCACGCCGCCAAGACACCGGAAAGCACGGCGATGAAGGCGCTGGGTGTGCAGCACTGGGTACACGATAAGAGCTGGGTGGATTCTCTGATCCTGCTGGAGTCGCGCCCGACCATCAATATCGAGGGGCTGGTCGCCGGCTATACGGGTCCCGGCGGCAAGACGGTGCTGCCGCACAAAGCCGTCGCCAAAATCGACATGCGCCTCGTGCCGGATATGACCGCGACCGACACACTGGCCAAGTTGAAGGCGCACTTGGCCAAACATGGTTTCGGCGACATTGAAGTGAACATGAGCGGCGGCTACAACCCGACGCAAACCGATCCCAATAGCAAACTCATCAAGACTCAGCTCGCGACCTATCGCAAGCTGGGACTCGATCCGCAATTATGGCCGCGCTCAGCCGGATCATGGCCGGGATACGTATTTACGGATGCCCCCTTGGGCTTGGCGGCGGGGCATTTCGGCCTGGGTCACGGCACGGGCGCGCATGCGCCGGATGAATACTATTTGATCGAGTCCACCAACCCCAAACTTCAGGGCTTGGACGGAGCAGTCGCATCCTTTGTGGAGTATTTGTACGCGCTAGGCTAAAGGAGCGGCGTTGCGCCGCCTACCGGCGGCGCAACGCACCGGTCCGCAGCAGCACGAGGAAGCCGATCAACATCGACACGCCCCATCCCGCCGGCGAAATAATGAGCGCACCATAGGACCGCGACTGTTCGCCGACCACATGCACCACGGCGGCCGTGGTGGCAAGCACCCAGGGCATGATCCAGGCCGCGAGAACGCCCAGGACCAGACCTAAAGCGATGCGCCGCATGTTTTGCAAGCGGCGTACTCGCTCCATTCTTGCAAGGTAGGACTGCATGAATTCTGTGCCGGGCAAATTTTCGTGCGCCTCGGCAAAGAGGGCCAGTAGCCGGTCGTCGATTTCATCGGACATGCGCTTCACCGTAAGCTTGGAGCAACTCGCGCAGTCGCGCGGAGCCGCGTGTGATATGGGATTTTACCGTCCCCAGAGGAATTGAGGTGGTCTCGCTGATCTCCCGATGGGTCATTCCTTCGTTATAGGCGAGCACGATGCAGAGGCGCGCGTCGCGTGGAAGTTGTGCCAGTGCCGCGTCGAGATCCAACTGCCGAGACACCGTTGCAGCCGGATGTTCGGCGCGCAAGTCTTCGTCCAACGCCACTTCCTGCTTCGAGCTGCGTGCATGTTGCAGC
>DATNKC010000153.1:0-3628 GCA_035603615.1 Steroidobacteraceae bacterium
AGGATCGTACCGTTGCCGTGCACTTTCGCATGGCGCCTCAGTCCGAGCAGATTGTACGCGAATCGATCGTCGATATCGCAAAATCGCTCGGCAACAATTATCACATCCAGGCCGGCAAGATGCTGTTCGAAATCAAACCGCGTGGATTCAGCAAGGCCACCGCGATTCAAGCCTTCATGAAGGAGTCGCCTTTCAACGGCCGGCGGCCGGTATTCGTCGGCGACGATCTCACGGACCAAGATGGATTCGCGATGGTCGAAGCCCACGGCGGCATCTCTGTCGGCGTCGGCGATAGCGTGCAAGCTCAATTCTACCTGCCGGACGTGGCGGCCGTTAGAATGTGGCTGCGGCAAATTGCCGCTTTGCACGACTCACACCGCGCATGAGCAAATTTATTCTGGTCAGGCATGGCGAGAGCTTGGGGAACCGGGACCGCATATACGCCGTTTCGCCGCACGACCTGCCGCTGACCGAATTGGGATACCGGCAGGCGCAACACGCCGCTCAGCGCATCGCGGAACTGTTCCACCCGCGGCTGGTGGTGACGAGTGCCTACAAACGCGCGAGCGAAACGGCGCGCATCATCGCCGGCGTGCTGGGGCAGCCTTTGGAGTTCGAGCCCGACCTGCATGAGCGCGAATTCGGCGCGCATCGCGGGCGATCTTACGACTCCTTCCTGACGGAGCCCGACTATGATCCGCAGCGACCCTGGGCGTGGAAACCCCAAGGCGGAGAGAGCTATGAAGACGTTCAAGCGCGCGTCGGGCCCATCTTGGACCGGCTCGCCGCCGCGCAGGCAGGCAAGGACGTCGTTGTGGTGAGTCACGGCGGCGTGATGGCATGTCTCTGGGCGTATGTCACGGGGAGCTGGGAGAATGCGCATGTACCGCCCAATTGCGGCATCGTGCTGGTCGAGCACACGCCGCAAGGATATTCGCAGCCGCGTGTGATCGACGACGCGCCAAGCACCCTACAGCCCGGCGGCTAGGCCGACGGCCGGCTACCCCGCGGCTTTCTCTTCTGACGCGCTGCCGCCGGGCTCATTGAGCCAGCGATTGAGCGCATTTTGCATCTGCTCTCGATCGATGGGCTTGGACAAATAATCATCCATGCCCGCTGCGCGGCACTCGTTGTCCGCGCCCTTCATGGCATGCGCGGTCAGCGCGATGATGGGAACGTGCTTGCCGCCAACTTCATGTTCGCGGATCTTTCGCGTCGTTTCGAAGCCATCCATGACCGGCATCTGGCAATCCATGAGAATCAGATGGTATCGGCCGCTCTGCCAGGCTTCGAATGCGGCCTGCCCATCGCCCGCGACGTCGACTCGATAGCCCAATTTCTCCAGAATGCGGCACGCGACTTTTTGGTTTACGACGTTATCTTCGGCCAACAAAATATGGTGCGCTTCGCGATGGCGTTGCGAGCGCAGGGCGTGGCGCGTCACGATGGGCTGAGTCGCCGTGCGCCAACCCTCTGCTTGCGTGCCCAGCACCATCATCAGGCAATCGGTCAGATCGCGATGCGTCACCGGCTTCAGCAAGTAGCCGGCGAAACCGAGTTCCGAAAACAGCCGCCCATCGCCGCGCTGACCCGAGGAGGTCAGCAGGATCAGCCGTGCGCCGCGCAGTGCCGGCTCGGCCAGGATGGTCTTGCCCAATGTAGCGCCGTCGCAGCCGGGCATCTGATGATCGATCAGCGCGACCTCGAAAGGGCGGCCCGATGTGGCGGCGATGCGCATCAAGCTCAGCGCCTCATCGGCGGAACTCGCGCACGCTGCATCCATTCCGCACAGCGATAGCTGGCCCAGCAATACCTTGCGATTGGTCATGTTGTCATCGACGATGACGATGCGCTGGCCGCGAAGCTCAATCGGCGGTGCGGGCCGCGCCTTCGCGGCCTCCTGCGCCACGCCCAACCGCGCGGTGAACCAGAATGTCGAGCCCACGCCCTCCTCGCTCGACACACCGACTTCGCCGCCCATCAGCTCCACCAAACGCTTGACGATCGACAGCCCCAAACCCGTGCCGCCGAATCGCCGGGTGGTCGAGGAATCCACTTGCGTAAAGGCCGTGAACAGCGCATCGACGCGGCTTGCGGGAATCCCCATGCCGGTATCGCGAATTTCGCAGCGGATCAGGGTGCCGCGGTCATCTTTTTGCGCGACTTTGCACTCAATCGACACCTCGCCCTTCTGCGTAAACTTAACCGCGTTGCCGCCGAGGTTGAGTAGGACCTGACGCAGCCGGCCGGCATCGCCGCGAACCAAATCCGGGAGACCCGGATCGATCAAGGCGATTACCTCGAGGCCCTTGGCATGCGCCTGAATCGCGAGCAATCGAGCGACATCCTCCACGGTGTCGCGCATGTCCATGTCGAGGACTTCAAGATCGAGCTTGCCCGCTTCGACCTTGGAGAAATCCAGAATGTCATTGATTACCGTCAGCAGCGCGGCGGCGCTGTCGCGCACGGTTTGCGCATAGTCGAGTTGCATGGGATTGAGCGGCGTCTCCAACAACAGCTCGATCATGCCGATGACGCCGTTCATCGGGGTGCGAATCTCGTGGCTCATATTGGCCAGAAACTGGCTCTTGGCTTTGTTGGCCGCAGCGGCGGTTTCCGTGGCCTCGAGCAATGCCAGAGCATACTGCTGCCGCTGAGTGATGTCGCGCTGCGAGCCCGACACCGTCAAGGGAACGCCGTCCGCGTTGCGCTCCAGCGCGCCACGCACACGATACCAGCGCGCCTCGCCAACCCGGGTCTTGGCGCGCACCTCCACATCCACCAGCACGCCGTCCCGAATGCTGCGTTCGATCGCTTCACGCAATCGCACGCCGTCCTCGGCAAGCAAAATATCGAAGAATTTCTGCCGCGCACCGAGGAATTCCTGTTGTTCGTAGCCGAACATTTCCGCGAAATGTTCCGACACCCACATCTCGCGGCTCGCCACATCGAGCTCCCACAGACCATCGTTGGCGCCGCGCGTCGCGCGCTTGAGGCGGGCATCGGCGGCGTGCAATTCCTCCTCGGCGATTTTGCGCTCGGCCTCGCGCTTGAAGTTTTCTAGCGCGAATACGACATTGCGCCCCATATGCATCAACAACTGCACGACGTCGTCTTCGAATGCGTTTTTGTCCGCAGAGTGCAGCAGCAGGATACCCATCGTATGGCCGTTCTGAACCAGCGGCAACGCAACCCCCGCCGCGACGCCGGCCTGGCGCGCTGATTCGTGCCAATGCACGGTGCGGGAATCATTTTGGAAGTCGTTGCTGATGCACGGAGCTTTTGTTCGATACGCCGTGCCGACGAGTCCCCGACCGACCGCCGTAGAACTGTCAATCGAGATCTTCGCATCGCGCAAGGCATCGGCGCCCTCGCCGGCAGCCGCCACTACCTTCGCGTCCCCGGAAGTCTCATGCGGCACACAAATGCTCGCCGCCTTGAGCCTGCCGCCATGCACCGCGGCTTCGCACACGCGCTGATACAGATCCTCTGCGGAAGACACCCGCATGATGGACTCGTTGGTGTCGCTCAAGGCGGCGAACATGCGGGCGAAGCGCTGCGCGGCAAGCTCCGCGCGTTTGCGCTCGGTGACGTCTCGGGAAATCGTCACGATGATCCAGCGGCCATC
>DATNKC010000154.1:0-10912 GCA_035603615.1 Steroidobacteraceae bacterium
GACGGTTGCGAAACTCCGGGGAAAACAAGCGGCGGATCGCTTCCATGCCGTCCGCACCCGTGTCCGACTGGGTGAACCCAATACTCGGGCGGCTCATCTCGAAGGCTCCCGCGTTGGTGGTCATGATGATAATGACGTGACGGAAATCCGCCTTGCGGCCGTTGTTGTCCGTCAGCGTGCCATGATCCATGACTTGCAGCAGCAGATTGAAGACATCCGGATGCGCCTTCTCGATTTCATCGAGCAACAGCACGCAATGCGGATGCTTGGCGATGGCTTCGGTGAGCAAACCGCCCTGGTCGAATCCCACGTAACCCGGCGGCGCACCGATGAGGCGCGAGACCGTGTGGCGCTCCATATATTCCGACATGTCGAAGCGCACGAATTCCACGCCCATGGCAATGGCCAGCTGGCGCGTCACCTCGGTCTTGCCGACACCGGTCGGGCCGGAGAACAGGAAGGAACCCACGGGCTTGCGGTGATCGCCCAGCCCGGAGCGCGACATTTTGATGGCGGCCGCCAACGCCTCGATCGCCCGGTCCTGGCCGAAAATCGTCAGCTTCAAGTTGCGTTCCAGGTTCTTCAATACGTCGCGATCCGACATCGATACATTTTTTGGCGGAATGCGCGCGATGCGTGCAACGACATTTTCGATTTGCGTCACGGTGACGGACTGCGCGCGCTTCTCGACCGGCTGCAGCCGCAGGTTCGCGCCCGCCTCATCCACGACGTCGATCGCTTTATCGGGCATATGCCGATCATTGATGTGCCGCGCAGCCAACTCCGCGGCGGCACGCAGCGCGTCGTCCTCGTACTTGATGCCGTGATGCTCTTCGTAGCGGGACTTCAAGCCGCGCAGAATGTCGACCGTGTCCTGCACAGAGGGCTCCGTGATGTCGATTTTCTGGAAACGCCGCGCCAGAGCATGATCTTTCTCGAATATCCCGCGGTACTCGTTGTACGTGGTTGAGCCGATGCAGCGCAATTCGCCATTATTGAGAGCCGGTTTGATTAAATTCGAGGCATCCATCACGCCGCCGGACGCCGCGCCGGCGCCGATGACCGTGTGGATTTCATCGATGAAGAGAATCGCGCCGGGCTGCTTCTTCACTTCAGCCAGCACCGCTTTCAAGCGCTTCTCGAAATCGCCGCGGTACTTGGTGCCGGCGACGAGCGAACCCATGTCGAGCGAGTAAATCGTGGCATCGAGCAGCACGTCGGGCACCTGGTTCTCGACGATCATGCGAGCCAAGCCCTCCGCGATCGCCGTCTTGCCGACACCGGCCTCGCCCACGTACAGCGGATTATTTTTACGCCGGCGGCACAGAATCTCTATGGTGCGCTCGACCTCGAGCTTGCGTCCGATCAGAGGATCGATCTTGCCCTTGCGCGCCGACTCATTCAGATTCGTCGCATATTTCTCCAAGGCATTGCCGCCGCCATCCCCTTCGCGCTCGGCGTCGGGGGAGGCCGCGCCATCATCCCGTTCGCTGCGCTCCTCGCCCCCGGCCTTGGACAGGCCGTGCGCGATGAAATTGACGACATCGAGGCGCGACACGTCCTGCATGCTCAGCAAGTAGGCCGCATGCGATTGTTTTTCACTGAAGATCGCCACCAGCACATTGGCCACGGTGACTTCTTTCTTGCCGCTCGATTGCACGTGAAACACGGCGCGTTGCAGGACCCGTTGAAACCCCAACGTGGGCTGCACGTCCCGGTCCTCGCCCGCAGGCACGCGCGGCGTGGTTTGGTCGATAAACTGTTTCAGTTCGGTCTTGAGCTTGGCGGTATCGGCACCGCAAGACTTCAAGATCTCCCGGACTTTGGGCGTATCCACGATCGCGAGCAGCAGATGCTCGACGGTCATGAATTCATGCCGCGCCTCGCGCGCGCCGGCAAACGCATCGTTCAAACAAAATTCCAATTCTTGACTTAGCACATTACGCCTCTTCTAGCGTTGCCATCAGCGGATGCTGATGTTGTCGCGCGTACGCGATTACCTGGGCCACCTTGGTCTCGGCGATTTCATAAGTGAAGACTCCGCACACCCCTTTGCCTTTGGTATGCACCTCCAGCATAACCCGAGTCGCTTTGGTCCGGTCCATCGCGAAGAACCGCTGCAGGATGTCGACCACGAACTCCATGGGAGTGTAGTCGTCATTTATTAGAACTACTTGATAGAGAGGCGGTCTCTTGAGCTTCGGCGCCGCTTCCTCGACGATTAGGCTCGTTCCGTCCCGTCCGCGTTCAATATCACTCATGAGTAATCAGTTTATAGGGCGCGATTGGACCGTTTACAAGATACAGGACGAAAACCTGGTAACTGGGATCAATGCAAATGCCTTCATACACCTTAAAGCCATCGACTGTCGCCAATCACTGTCACTTTACTTTAACAAGTAAAAACAAATGCTTGAGGGTCCAAGCGCAGAGCCCGTATGATTGCCGCCGATGCTAGATACCCACACCAACGATTGGATGTCCCGGCTGCAAGCCAATGGGCCCAAATTCGTGTCGTTCGTGTTTGGCGCGTTGATTTTGCTGCAGCTGCTGCTAATCGGCTATCCGTACCTATCCAAGCCCGTCAAGTCACCCCAGCCCGTTCTCGCACCTGTAATACCGCCCGTGAAACATTCCGGCGCGGACATTCAAACCGTCGTATCGGCGCATCTGTTCGGCGTTCCGCCCGCCGCCACGCAGGATGAGGGCAACGCGCCGCAGAGCTCGGCCAACCTGCTATTGGCCGGAACCATCGCAACCCAGGATCCGAAGCACGGGGTCGCCATCATCAGCGACGGCGGAGCCCCCTCGAAGGTGTATTCGGTCGGCGATCGGATCGGCGGCGCCTCCTTGCATTCGGTCTATCTGGAACATGTCATTCTGGATCGTGGCGGCGCCCTGGAGACGCTGCTGTTGCCGCGTCAATTGCCGCCTAGTCGGGCGGCCGTTGCCCGCCGAACGCCGGGCGGCGACCCGCGTACCGTGGCTGCGGTCGACAACATTCGGAAAATGGTGCAGCAAGACCCCAATATCCTGGATCAAGTCATGCGCACCGTGGCCTCATACGACAACGCGGCGGGCAAACTGAGAGGCTTTCGTGCTTATCCGGGGCGAAATCGCGCGATATTTAGCAAGTTGGGTCTAAAGGCCGGAGACTTGGTCACCGCCATCAACGGCACGCCCCTGGATGACCCACAGCGTAGTCAGGATGTCTTCAACACCATCCAGACTTCCGATCACGTCACCGTTACCATCGAACGCGGTGGCCAGAGGCAGGACATTACCTTGAATATCGCGCAAGTAGCCGCTCAGGCAACCAAGGAACTCGAGGGCGACTCGAATGCCGCCCCTGCACCCAACGGCACAGCGCCCAACAGCGCAACGCCGCCGCCCAACACGCCGCCAAATACTCCCAATGAAAATTCAAACGAATAGCGCCGAGCGCGGTCGAAGCGGTTCAATGCGAGCAGCCATGCACTTCAAGCCGACCGAATTTCTTTCGAAACGCAGATTCGCCGCGACTTTGGTGCTGGCCTGCCTGATCATATCGGCAACGCAAGCCGCTCCGCCGCCGAAGCCCCAGGAAGGCGCGACCATCACGCCCAACTACAAAGATGCGGACTTAGGGCAAATCATCCAAGCCGTCGGCGAAGTGACCGGCAAGAACTTCATTGTTGATCCGCGCGTCAATGCCAAGGTCACCATGGTGTCCTCGACACCCATGTCGGCGGCGGCCTTCTACGAAGCGTTCTTGGCAGTCCTGCAGGTCTATGGCTATGTTGCGGTGCCGGCCGGCAAGGTCATCAAGATCGTTCCCAATACTGATTTGCGGCAATTGCCGGCCAATGACCTGCCCAATAGTGTCAGCTCCTCATCGGACGAGATCGTGACGCAAATCGTGACCTTGAAGAATGTCAGCGCCGCTCAACTCGTGCCGATGTTGCGTCCCCTGGTTCCGACCTATGGCCATCTTGCTGCCTACCCGGGCGGCAACATGCTGATCATTTCGGATCGCGCCAGCAATGTGAGCCGGGTCGTGCACATCATCGAGCGCATGGACGAGGCCGGCGATGAACCCATTGAGGTCATCGCCCTGCACAATGCCGGCGCAGCCGATGTGGTGCGAACCGTCAATTCGCTCAATACCGGCGCCGGCGCCGAAGGCGGCTCCCTCGCAAAGATCGTCGCCGACGATCGCACCAACAGCGTCCTGTTGACAGGCGAGCGATCCGCGCGCCTCAGGCTCAAGGCCCTGATCCTCAACATGGATACCCCAACCTCGACGGGCGGCGACGTCCAGGTGCGCTATTTGCGCTACGCGGACGCCGAAAAGATTGCCGACAAGCTGAAAGGTCAAGCCACCGCTTCTGCTAAAGCGCAAGGCGGCCCGCCGACCGGAAATCCGGCGGCCGGGGGTGGCGGCGGCGGAGGGTCCAATGTCGATGCGAGCGTCACGATTTGGGCAGATGTCGCCACCAACGCGCTGATCATTACGGCGCCCCCCAAGATCATGAAATCCCTCATGGGCGTGATCGACAAGCTCGACATCCGGCGCGCGCAAGTTCAGGTGGAAGCCATCATCGTCGAAGTGGATGTGAACAAGAGTTCGAATCTTGGCGTGCAGTGGTTGCTCTTCGGACAAGGAAACAGCACCGTACCCGCGGGCGTCATCAACCTGCCCGGCACCGGCACCAGCATCGTCGATCTGGCCGCGGCCGCGTTGGGCTTCTCCCAGGGCACCTCGACGACCACCACCACGTCCGCCGTTCCTGGGGTCGTGGGAACGCCCACCATCAGCAGTTCGACCTTCGGCACGGGCGCCACGGTGGCGATCGGCCGGGTGGTGAACAGCGGCGTGAGCTTTGCCGCCCTGATCCAGGCGCTGCGCAGCGACGGCAGCAGCAATATCATCTCGACGCCCTCGTTGATCACGATGAACAATGAAGAGGCTGAAGTGAAGGTCACGCAAGAGATTCCGCTCATCACGGGATCCTTCTCGAATACCACCCAGAGCGTCGCGGGTACATCGAGCCCGTTCCAAACCATTCAGCGCGAAGAGGTTGGAACGATTTTGAAGGTCACACCGCATATCAACGAGGGCAATTCGGTTCAATTGAAGATCGAGCAGGAAGACTCCTCTCCGGGCGCGAAATTGACCGACTCGGCCGACATCTCCACCAACAAGCGCTCGATCAAGACCACCGTGCTGATTGAAGACGGCGGCATCATCGTCCTGGGCGGACTGATGTCGGATACGGTGACGGAGAGCGAGGATCGCGTGCCGGGTCTGGGCGCCATTCCGATCATCGGCAATCTCTTCAAGTCGCGCAGCGGATCGCGGATGAAGAAGAATCTGGTGGTCTTCATTCGTCCCCGAATCATGCGCGATGCGGACTCCACGGAGAGCGCCAGCGAAGCCGCCTACAATGAGATGCGGCACAGTCAACAAACCCTCAACGGCGGTCATATCACGCTGTTGCCCGGCCAGAAACAACCCGCGGTGCCCGCGATTCCCACCGGGATTGCGCTCCCCGCGGCGCCGCCGCCGTCGGAGACGAACCCTCAAGGGGCGACGCCCAATCCGCCGACACCGTTCACCGTGCCGGAGGGGTCGCAGGTGCCGGCCACGCCGCCGTCCACTCCGCCGCCACCATGAACGCGGAACTTCAAGACCCCGAACAGCCGCGCAAACTGTCGTTTCCGTTTGCCAAGCGCCACGGTGTCTTGGTGCGGGGCATTGCCGATGGGGTGGCCGACACGGTTTGCCGGCCCGGCGTGACGCCGCAGAGCTTGGCGGAGGTGCGCCGCTTCGTCGGCGTTCCCTTGAAGCTGCTGCGCGTCCCGGTCGAGACGTTCGATTCCATGCTGCGCACTGCCTACGAGGCGGGCTCGGGCGCCGCGATGCAAATGCTCGAAGGCTTGGATGACAACACGGACCTGGCCCATCTGGCCGAGGACATTCCCGAATCCTCCGACTTGCTCGAAAGCGATGACGAAGCGCCCATCATTCGCTTGATCAACGCACTGTTGACGCAGGCCGTCAAAGAAAACGCCTCGGACATTCACATCGAGCCCTACGAGAACCGGCTCGTCATTCGCTTCCGCGTGGATGGCGTGCTGCGCGAGGTGCTGCAAACCAAGCGCGCCGTGGCGCCGCTGGTCGTGTCGCGCATCAAAGTCATGTCGAAGCTCGACATCGCCGAGCGTCGGCTGCCGCAAGACGGCCGCATTTCGCTGCGCATCGCCGGGCGCGCAGTGGACGTACGCGTCTCGACCCTGCCCTCCGGTCACGGCGAACGCGTGGTGCTGCGCTTGCTCGACAAGCAGGCCGGCAGAATCGAGCTGACCTCGCTCGGGATGGACCCACGCACCCAGGATACGATGGATGAAATCATCCACAAGCCGCACGGCATTATTTTGGTGACCGGCCCGACCGGTTCCGGCAAAACCACGACCTTGTACGCCAGCCTCGAGCGCATCAACGACAACACGCGCAACATCATGACGGTCGAGGACCCCATCGAGTACTACATCGACGGCATCGGCCAAACCCAGGTGAACACCAAGGTCGAAATGACCTTTGCGCGGGGCTTGCGGGCAATTTTGCGCCAAGACCCTGACGTGGTGATGGTCGGCGAGATCCGCGACCTGGAAACCGCGCAAATCGCGGTGCAGGCCAGCTTGACCGGACACTTGGTGCTGTCAACCTTGCACACCAATACCGCCGTCGGCGCGGTCACGCGCCTGCGGGACATGGGTATCGAGCCGTTCCTGCTCTCCTCGAGCTTGATCGGCGTCATGGCGCAGCGTCTGGTGCGGGTACTGAACCCGTCAAATCGCGAAAAATTCATGGCGGGCGAGTATGAGCGCCGCCTTCTGAATCTCGATCCGAACGGCGCTCCTGTCGAGCTGTACCGGCCCAGCAGCGACCCTGGCAACGGCTATCGCGGGCGCACCGGAATCTACGAACTCATCGCCGTAGACGATCATATGCGCACGATGATTCATGACGGCTCGTCCGAACAGGAACTTGAACGCTATGCACGCTCCGCGAGCCCCGGCATCCGTGACGACGGCCGCCGCAAGGTGATGATAGGCGAAACGACCCTCGAAGAAGTCCTGCGCGTTACGCGCGAGGATTAGGCGATGGCCAAAAGCTCCTGATGGGTGCATTCGAATATACGGCACTGGACGCCCAAGGCCGCGAACGCAAAGGCCTCATCGAAGGCGACACGCCCAAGCACGTCAGACAGCTGTTGCGCGAGAAGCAATTGCTGCCGATGGACATTCAAGAGACGGCCGCGCAGGAACTGAAGCAAAGCCGGCGCCGCCGCTTCTTGCGGCGCGGCCTGTCCAGCTTGGATCTGGCCCTGCTGACCCGTCAATTGGCCACTCTGCTGCGCTCCGGCCTGCCCCTCGAGGAAACCTTGCAGGCCGTCGCCGAGCAAACCGAGAAGCCCCGCGTTCAGCGCATTGTGCTCGGCGTGCGCAGCAAGGTCGTCGAAGGCCACCCCCTGGCCGACGGATTGAGGGATTTTCCTCAGGCCTTTCCGGAGATTTACCGCGCCACGGTTTCCGCGGGCGAGCAGTCCGGCAAGCTGGATCAGGTCCTGGAGCGGTTGTCGGACTACACCGAATCACGCCAGGTCATGGGCCAGCAAGTCAGTAATGCGCTGATCTATCCCATTGTTTTGTTGGTGCTCTCCTGCGGCATCGTGTCCTTCTTGCTGGCGTACGTCGTTCCTCAGGTGGTCGCGGTATTTCAGTCGAGTAATCAAGAATTGCCGATGGCGACCAAAATCCTCATCGGTATGAGCGATTTGATTCGCCACTATTGGGTTTATGCGCTCATCGTCATCGGCGCCGCGGTTTGGGGGTTTCTGCGCTGGCTCAAGAATCCAGAGGCGCGCCTGCGGTTCGATCGGTTTCTGCTGCGGCTGCCGGTGGCCGGGCGGTTGATTCGCGGCCTCAATACCGGCAGATTTTCCCGCACTTTCAGCATTTTGACCGCCAGCGCGGTACCGGTGCTCGAGGCGCTGCGCATTTCCGCTGAAGTGGTGACCAACCTGCCGATGAAACGCGCGGTGGAAGAGGCGGCTCTGCGGGTTCGTGAAGGCGCGCCCATCGGTAGGTCTCTGGCCGCCCGTAAGCTGTTCCCGCCGATGATGATTCACCTGATCAGCAGCGGCGAGAGCAGCGGCGAGCTGGAAAAAATGCTCGAGCGAGCCGCCACCAACCAAGAACGTGAAATGGACGGCTTGCTGTCCAACATGACCAACCTGTTGGGGCCGCTCATGGTGGTATTCATGGGCGGCATCGTCATGTTCATCGTAATTGCGCTCCTGTTGCCAATATTCCAACTCAACGATCTAGTCAAATAACTATCTGTGCGCCGGGGTATTGCACGGGAACCGCGTTTCCGTTTATAACGCGCGCGTGTCAAGTGAGAAACCCGAATCCGAAGAGTTCGAGGAAGAGGACGCCGAAGACGCGGCGCCCGGCGGCGATGATGTCGACGTGGATCACATCATGCGTGACGTCGATTCGCAGCGGCGCCGCGCCCCCAAGGGAGCCGAGCCCGCTTGGCGGCGCCTGGAGCGTGTCATGGAAGAACGCCGCACCGCGGAGCTCATGAGCGATTTCGATGACTACGAAATCGGCGGCGCGGAGCCCGAGGACTCGGACTCAGAGATGGGCGACACCGACGACACGGGCGAAACCGGCAAAGGCGCACGGAAGAAAAAGAAAACCCGCCCGTGAGCCGCTAGGCTCGGCCGCTTGCGACAATTCGCGGCGGGAAATGTGCCACAATCTTTTTTGTGTCGCCGAGAGAACAATATTCAACGCGTCTGGCAGATCGCAATGCGCGTGTCGCGCGACTCGATTCACTCAATGCACGCATAGAGAGCGTGCGTCTCGGTATTGGCGCCTTATTTTTGATCGTTGCGTGGCTGTGCCTCGGTCCTGTCCGGCTTTCCGCCTGGTGGCTGCTGGTCCCTGTTCTCGGATTCGCCGCCCTGCTGGTTTATCACCAACGAGTCCGCAATCGACGCGCTCAGGCACGGCGAGCGGCGGATTTCTATCAAGCAGGTCTTGATCGGCTCAACGATCAATGGAGCGGCAAAGGCACGAGCGGCGCACGCTTCGATGTCCCGCACCACATTTACGGGGACGATCTGGATTTGTTCGGCACGGACAGTCTGTACGAACTGCTCTGTGCGGCACGAACCCAGCTGGGAGAGAGCCTCTTGGCGCAATGGCTGCTCGCCCCGGCGACCTTGAGCGTCATTCGCGCTCGCCAAGCGAGCATCGTCGACCTGCGTGCCCGCTTCGACTTCCGGGAGTCCATGGCGATCGATGGCGAATCCTTGAAGATCGACTTGCATCCCGAGGCGCTGGACGCGTGGGCGCGGGCGCCGAATCGCCTCGAAAGCGGGTGGATACGCTGGATGGCGCCGCTGCTCGCCGGGATCGCGGTCGGCACCATCGCCATTTGGGCCGTTTGGGGCCTGTTGTTTCCTGTTCTTGCGATCATCCTCATTGAGGCCGCGATCGGTTATTTCTTGAGGAAGCCCATACACGAGGCCATCACGACGGTCGAAGGTGCGTTCGACGACTTGAAGGGACTGTCGGTCCTGCTCAAACTGGTTGAAGCGCAGCGCTTTGAGGCACCGCCATTGGTGGACCTGCAGCGAAAGCTGTCATCCCACCGCCTGAACGCCTCGGCCGCCCTCTCCAAACTGGCCACCATCGTCAATTTCGTGGAGGCGCGCCGCAACCCGATTCTGGCGCCGTTCATGTTGCTCCTGATGTACCCGCTGCAGACGGCGCTCGCGGCCGAGCGCTGGCGCGGCATTCACGGCGCGGTCATTCATTCATGGCTCGAAGTGCTCGGCGAGTTTGAGGCCCTGCTGTCTCTCGCCCAGTACTCCTATGAGCAGGTTGCGGATCCCTTTCCAGAATTCCTCGACGGGGCGCCGACGTTCAAGGCGACGGGACTGGGCCATCCGTTGATACCCGCCGCAGTACGCGTTTGCAACGACGTTGCGATCGAGGGCAAAACTCGCGTGTTGCTGGTGAGCGGCTCGAACATGTCTGGCAAAAGCACGCTGTTGCGCACGATCGGTATCAATACCGTGCTGGCGATGGCGGGGGCGCCCGTGCGCGCGACCACACTGCAGCTGACGCCCTTGCAGATCGGCGCCAGCATCCGCATCAACGATTCGCTGCATGAGGGAAGCTCGCGGTTTTACGCCGAAATCACGCGCCTGCGACGGCTGTTCGAACCCACGCCTTTGCCGCTGCTGTTTTTACTGGACGAATTATTGCAGGGTACGAATTCAGCGGATCGACGCATCGGCGCGCAGGGACTCATTCGCGCGCTGGTCCACCGAGGCTCGATCGGATTGATCAGCACGCATGATCTCGCGCTGACGGAAATCGACGGACTCGAACCCGGCGCCATCGAGAATGTCCACTTCCAGGATGAACTGGTGGACGGCAGGCTCAAGTTCGATTTCAAATTGCGGCCCGGCATCGTCACCAAGAGCAACGGCATTGAGTTGATGCGCTCGATCGGGCTGGATGTGTAGGGATGACAGAATAGAGCCGGCTCAATGGAAGTTGCGCGATGCCACCACCAGGTCGCCGAGCATGGAGGATAAATTAATGAGGCGCTGCGCAATGACATGCTGTACGTCGCCTTCACGCTGTAATTTGCCATGCACCTCGAGCAGACGCGATTCCAGCAAGGCTGCACGCTGCTCGATAGCGACACGATTCCAGACAATCAGATTCACGTAGCCGGTTTCATCTTCCATCGTGACAAACGTCACGCCGCCCGCACTTCCAGGCCGCTGACGCGTGATGACCAGCCCCGCGGTGATCACCATTTTGCCGTTGGGTCGCTCCC
>DATNKC010000155.1:0-2134 GCA_035603615.1 Steroidobacteraceae bacterium
GCGGATGGCGACAAGCTGTATGTTCCGGTCCAATCGCTGCATCTGGTGTCGCGCTACACAGGCGCACCTGCGGAAACGGCGCCGCTGCACAAGCTCGGCGGAGATCAATGGCAGAAGGCACGGCGCAAAGCCGCGCAGCGCATCCGCGATGTCGCGGCCGAATTGCTCGACCTGTATTCGCGCCGTGCGGCGCGGCAAGGGACACGCATGCTGGCCGGCGAGGCCGAATACCGCGCGTTTCAGGCCGGCTTTCCATTCGAGGAAACCGCCGATCAAGCCGCTGCTATAGACCAAGTCATCGCGGATCTGAAATCCGACAAGCCCATGGATCGCGTCATTTGCGGCGATGTGGGCTTCGGCAAAACCGAGGTCGCGCTGCGCGCGGCATTCATCGCGGTGCAGGCGGGCAAACAGGTTGCGGTTCTGGTGCCGACCACCTTGCTGGCGCAACAGCACTACACAACCTTTGTGGACCGCTTCGCGGATTGGCCGGTGCGCATCGAGAGCCTGTCGCGCTTTCGCACCAACAAGGAAGCCGCGGGCATCATCGAAGGCGTCGCCGCGGGTACGGTGGACATCGTCATCGCCACGCAGCGTCTACTGCAAGGCAAGATCCGCTTCAAGGATCTAGGGTTGGTGGTGATCGATGAGGAGCATCGATTCGGCGTGCGCGACAAGGAAAGACTAAAAGCCCTGCGCACCGAGGTTGACGTTCTGACGCTGACGGCGACCCCCATTCCGCGCACCCTCAACATGGCGATGGGCGGTCTTCGCGATCTGTCTTTGATCACCACGCCGCCCGCCGAGCGCCTGGCGGTCAAGACCTTCGTGCTGGAATGGAACGAAACCATCGTGCGGGAGGCTGCATTGCGTGAGATTCGCCGCGGCGGCCAGATTTATTTCGTCCACAACACCATCGAGACGATCGAGAAGACGGCGCAGGCGGTGCGCGAATTGGTCCCGGAAGCAACCGTCGCGGTGGGTCATGGCCAAATGCGCGAGCGCGACCTCGAGCAGCTGATGCTGGATTTTTATCATCGCCGATTCAACGTTCTGGTCTGCACCACCATCATCGAAAGCGGGATCGACGTGCCGACCGCCAACACCATCGTCATCGATCGCGCCGATCGATTCGGCCTGGCGCAGATCCATCAGCTGCGCGGCCGCGTCGGCCGCTCGCACCATCGGGCGTACGCCTACCTGATCACGCCGCCGCGAAAAGCGATGACGGCCGATGCCATCAAGCGGCTCGAGGCGCTCGAGTCGCTCGAAGAGTTGGGTGCCGGATTCACCCTGGCAACACATGATTTGGAAATTCGCGGCGCCGGCGAACTGTTGGGCGATGAGCAAAGCGGACAGATTCAAGAGATCGGCTACAACCTGTACATGGAGCTGTTGGAGCGCGCCGTGTCGGCGCTGAAATCCGGCAAGCAGGCCGATCTTGAAAGGCCGATGGATGCGGGACCCGAGGTCGAATTGCACGTGCCGGTGCTGATTCCGGAAGATTATGTGCCGGACGTACACTTGCGCCTGATGCTGTACAAACGCATCGCCAGCACGCCGTCGCGCGAGGAACTGGACGAATTAAAGGTCGAAATGATCGACCGCTTCGGTCCGATTCCGCCGTTTGCGCAATCCCTATTTCGCTCTACCTACCTTAAGCTGCGCGCCGCCGCGCTCGGCATCCGCAAGATCGACGCCGGCGCCAGCAGCGGCTACATCCTGTTTGAGGAGCAGAATCAGATTGACCCGAAACGGGTGCTCAAGCTCATTCAAGGCAAGCCCAAGGAATACCGACTCGACGGTCCGCTCAAATTGAGGTTCGGGCACGTAGCGCGCACCGAAGAAGCCTTGTTTACCCGCGTCGAGGAGCTGGTGGATCAGCTGGCGTAAAGCTGTGACAGGTGCTTCTGGTGTCGGGACGCCGCGCGGCGCGCGGCGTCCCGTGAAGCAATGGAAGACTTACTGGATGGCGCCGAGAAAATCGCCTTTTCCGATTTCCACGCCGCTCTTGCGCAGCAAGGCATAGACCATGCTGGAGTGAAAGTAGAAATTCGGCAGGACGAAATCATTGACGTAGCTAAGCGCGGTGAATTTCCAGGCGCCATTGGGAAACTTTATTTCGATCGCGCGG
>DATNKC010000156.1:0-3690 GCA_035603615.1 Steroidobacteraceae bacterium
GCGGAAACCGCCCTGCGCATTGCACGCGTGCAATACCCGGCGCAATTGGTTTCTGCAGAAGCGCAAAAACAGTCGGCGGCGGCAATCCTGGTTCAGGCGCAGGCGTCCTATGCGCGCCAGCATGAAGTTGATCGGCGCGCCACCACGCAGGAAAACATCGATACCTCGACCAGCCAACAACTGAGCAGCAATGCCAATCTGAGAAGCGCACAGGCGCAAGTGGCGATAGCCGGACTGGTTCCCGAACAGATTCAGCAGGCGATGAATGCCGTGGCCGAAAAAACCGCGCAGGTCCAACAAGCCGAGAGTCAACTGGAGCAAGCCGACCTCAATTTGAGCTACACCGAGATCCGCTCGCCCTCGGACGGCTTCATCACCATGCGCGCCGTACAGCGCGGCACGTATTTGACGGCCGGTCAGACGATGTTTTTGATCGTCACCCCGGATGTCTGGGTCACCGCGAATTTCAAGGAATCGCAGATCGGACGCATGCGGCCCGGCGATGGCGTCGATCTCGAGGTAGACGCCTACTCGGGCTTCAAACTGCACGGTCACGTGCAAAGCATCCAATACGGCAGCGGTTCCCGGTTCTCGGCCTTTCCCGCGGAAAACGCCACGGGCAATTTCGTCAAAATCGTGCAGCGCGTGCCCGTGAAGATTGCGATCGACCGCGGTCTCGATCCTAATCGGCCGTTGCCACTCGGACTGTCGGTCTCTCCCGTGGTGCACTTCCCGTGACGGATTCGGCGGACCCTCGCGGCGCGGGCGGCTGGCGCCCGTCCCATAACCCTTGGTTGATCGCCGTGGTGGTCACCTCGGCCGCGTTCATGGAAATCCTCGACACGACCATTGTGAACGTCGCCTTACCGCACATCGCCGGAAGCTTATCGGTGAGCTACGACCAGGCCACCTGGGCTCTGACCTCCTACCTGGTGTCCAACAGCATCGTGCTTCCCATTTCGGCTTTCTTTGGGCGGGTGCTTGGCCGCAAGCGCTACTTTGTGATTTGCATTGCTGCTTTCACCGTCTGTTCGTTTCTGTGCGGTATTGCGACGAACATGGCCGAGCTGATCATTTTTCGCATCTTGCAGGGCTTTTTCGGCGGCGGTCTACAGCCGAATCAGCAATCCATCGTTCTCGATACTTTTCCACCCTCGCAACGCGGCCGGGCGTTCTCGCTGACCGCGCTTGCAACCGTGGTCGCTCCCGTGCTGGGTCCCACCGTCGGCGGTTGGATCACCGACAGCTACAGTTGGCGCTGGGTGTTCTTCATCAATGTGCCGATCGGCATCCTGGCGACCTTCGCGGTCATGAACCTGGTGGAGGACCCGCCATGGGCAAAAAAAGGCCAGAAGGTGTCGATCGACTACATCGGCATCGGATTGATCGCGCTCACCTTTGCGGCATTCCAAATCATGCTCGACCGCGGAGAAGATGCGGACTGGTTTGGATCCACGTTCATCCGCGTGTTCGCGGCCCTCGCCGCCGTCAGCGCCGCGGCCGCTTGCGGGTGGCTGCTTTACACACGCAATCCCGTTGTGGATATACGGGTATTTAAAGACCGGAACTTTGCCTTGGGTTGCGTTGCCATCGCTTTTTTTGCAGCGGTTCTGTACGGCAGTGCGGTTCTGATTCCGCAGCTGGCGCAGCAGCACTTGGGCTATACCGCGACGCTTGCGGGCTTGGTGCTAAGCCCCGGCGCGCTCGCGGTGATCTTCTTGATTCCGGTGATCAGCGCGATGATGTCGCGCGTTCAGACGCGCTATCTGATGACGGCCGGGTTTCTGGTGCTCGGGTGCTCCCTGCTGTATTCACGCAATATCGCGCCGGACATCGACTTTTTTCACTTGATGATGCTGCGTGTCGCGCAGGCGGCGGGAATTGGATTTCTATTCGTACCGACCAGTGTCCTCACTTACTACACGATTCCCGAGCGTTTGCAGGGCGACGCCACCGCGCTGTTCACGATGTTTCGCAATGTTGCCGGCTCAGTCGGCATATCGGTGTCCACAGCGGCCATCACCTCCAGAACGCAGGTGCATACCGCCTATCTGGCGGCGAACTTGAGCCACGCGGATCCCAATTTCCGCGAGACCTTGTCGCGCGTCTCCGGGGCGATCAAGAATCTCGGCACGGTCGCGGGCGATTCAACGCAGGCCGCGATGGGCCAAATTGAACGCACCTTGATCGCGCAAGCAGGATTGCTGGCCTACATCGATGTGTTTCTATACTGCGCGATCTTCGCGTTTCTATTCGTGCCGCTGACTTTTTTGTTTTCGCCGGTGAAGGCCACCCGCAAGGTCGGGCCGGAATGATGCGTCCGGCCGCATTGGTCTTTACAGCAGTGCTGATGGCCGGTCTTGCCGCCTGCAAGGTGGGTCCCAACTTTGTGCCGCCCAATGAGCCCACACCCAAGGAGTATTCGGAGTCCGCCCCACCGGCGAGCGCCGCCGCACCGCCGGATACGGTTTGGTGGAACCAATTCCATGACGCGCAGCTCGACCAGTTGGAAGATCAAGCCATCGCCGGCAATTTGGGCCTTAAGGTTGCGTATTTGCGCATTCTCGAGGCCCGCGTTCAAGTACAAGCCGCCCGCGCACAGGGCCTGCCGGATTTGAACGGCAGCGCCAGCTACACGCGCGAACAATTGGGTCTTGCGGGAATTGTAAAGTCACAAGGCCAGGCCCTGGGTTCGGCATCACCCGCCGTTCAAAATCTCATTACATCGCTCGAAAAACCGATCAACCTTTATCAGTTGGGATTCGATGCCTCGTGGGAAGTTGATTTGTTCGGCAAAGTGCGCCGCTCGGTCGAAGCCGCGGACGCGCAAAGCAAGCAGGCGGTCGAATCGAAGAACGACCTGCTGGTGTCGCTCGAGGCCGAAATCGCACAGACCTACTTTCAGTTGCGCGCCGGACAAGTACTGCGGCAAATGACCCTTGGCCTGATCGCCGACCAGCGGGACGTGGTGGAACTCACCAGCAGCCGGCAGCTGCACGGTCTGGGCAGCGAGTCCGACGTGCAAACAGCTCGCGCTCAACTGGCCAGCCTGGAGGCGCAACTGCCTCAATACGAACAGAGCATTGCCAGTTCGCGTCATGCATTGGCGGTCTTGTGCGGCCAAATGCCCGAGGCTTTCGATGCCGCGTTGGGAACCGCGAGCGAGTTGCCGGCCCTGCCGCAGATGGTGCCGGTCGGAATACCCGCGACCCTGGCGCGACGGCGGCCGGACATTCGCGGCTCCGAAGAAGCGCTGCATGCCGCCACCGCGCAAGTAGGCGTCTCGGTCGCCTCGCTGTTCCCACAGTTGTCGCTCACGGGCAGTTTGGGATTGCGCAACACCGACACACGATATCTATTCGACTGGGCAAGCAAGTTCTATTCCGCCGGACCCAGTATTTCGGTGCCCATTTTCAATGGCGGCGCGCTGATGGCGAGCGTGCGCTTGTCACGCGCGGAAGCCGCGGCGGCGGCATTGAGTTATCGCAGCACCGTACTCAATGCTCTGCAGGAGGTTGAAGACGGGCTGAACAGCCTGCGGGAAGATGCAGAGCGCAGCGCCGCGCTCAACACCACGGTCGCCGCAGACCAGCGCGCCTTGGATATCAACGTCGACGCGTATCGGCACGGGCTTGTTACCTACGTCACCGTTCTCACCTTGCAGCTGCAAACGGTTCAGGCCCGGCAACA
>DATNKC010000157.1:0-4675 GCA_035603615.1 Steroidobacteraceae bacterium
CAATACCGCCCACAGCGCCACGCCCAACGGGCCGCCCAGCATGCGCGGAAACCAATAGGTCAGCGCGATCCGGCCGATTTCCGGCGGAAGTCCGAAGGGAGCAAAGATTTTGGCGCCCGTCACCGCCAGCAACAGGAATGCGGGCACCGTGAACAGCGACGCCCACAATGCCGTCCACGTCGCCTGGGATGCTCGCGCATAGCGATGGCCACCGTAGGCCTGCGCCACCAAGGTTTGTACCGCGAGACCCACGCCGCCGAACAAGAGTCCGAAGACCAGCACCGGCCAGTAGACGGCGCCAATGGCAGCGGTCGCGGCCGGCGATACACGTCCGATGAACCAGGTATCGGTGGCGTTCAGCACCGCCTGCACGGCGCTGTTGACCATGAACGGAAAAGCGAGGCCGGCGACGGCAAAATAATCGAGCCGCGGTCTGCCGCTCCTGCTCAAGGCTTGCCCGGGAAGCAATTTCATCGGTTGATCCACCGGCGCATCCTACAGCACTGGCCGGAGGGAAAATCCCGAGTAGGATGCGGTAATGTCCACCCGGTTGCGACGCAATTTTCCCGGTGCATTTCTGCCGCAAAATCGCGGCGATGGCGCGTGGCAACTCTCGTCGCCGGCGCCGCATGAAATCAAAGTGTTTCTGCGGGACGCGGAGCGCGGCGCGGAGCGGTCTTTCGGAACGGGCCCCCTGAGCGACCTCGGTATCGAATGGCACGCCGACAAAGTGTTGTTGACTTTCATGGCGCAGGAAAAAGTTGCAAGCGTCGAGGCCGCGAACGCGATTGTCCATGAGCCTCAGGATCAATTGTACGAACGCCTGCCGCTGATCAGCATCGACGCTGACGCCCGGCGCTTTTGGCGCAGGATATTCCGATTGGTGCGCATCCCCGGGGGCCGCTTCCTGCTCAAGCTTCTCGCCCGCTCGAGGAGGCGATGACCGCTCGCCCCCAAGTCGAAGCGGGAGGTCCCTCGGAAGCGGGAGGTCCATCACAAGAATAGGCGGATATTGTCAATTTTCCGATGATTATGCCGCCGTCCTACGCGCAGGCCTCTTAATTCTTGTGGTGAATTGCGACGCTCGTCAAAGCTGCTAGGCAGGGTTTCCAGCACATTGATTCGTGGCTTTAACCTCACCCATTCCCAAAGTTGGCCTCAGTGCTGGACATCAAACCTAACGTCGTCGAAACGCAGGCCGTGGCCTCGTTCGACCCGTACGGCCGCCTGCTGCGCATGCTCATGCCGAGCCTGCGGGGAGTCGTGGTTCACGATGGCTATTCGAACCTCGTATGGGCTTCCGATGAGTGGGACTTGAGCGACGAGCCGGAGCTCATCGACGACGCCATCGCCAACGCCCTGTCCGACACCGCCGAGTTTGCCGGCATCGCGAGAACCATCGACGCGGACCGCGTGGTCTATTCCTTCGCCGTGCGCGGCGAGCACGTTGAATTGCTGGGCATCGTAAGTCTGGTCGTTCGACTGTCGGGAACCCAGATAGAGCCGCGGCCCCTGCAGACGATCCGGCAGTTGGTGCAGCCGGCCCTCGAGTGCCTGCGCCGCGAGATGGGGTTGCGCGCCAAACTGGGATCCAGCGAACGCGATCTGAATGTCAAAGAGCGCGATCTGGAGCTGATGATGGAGATCTCCTCCAATCAGGCCGCAGCGAGCGAGGCGGACGAATTTTCGCAGATCTTGAAGACCGGCCTCGATCGCATGGGCTGCGCACTGGCCGCGCTGTGGGTGCCGGACAAGAACATCTCCGTGTCCATGACCCGCAGCGGAGCACCGATGGCGCCGGAAGCGCTGCAGCGGGCCCAACATCATTTGACGGCGTGGATGCAGATGCAACAGCGCACCATCGTCATCAATCATATTTCCAAGGTCGCAACCGACGTGGCGGCGCCCTACAAGATCCTGGCATGCCCCATACGGCACACGTCTGAGCGCGTCATGGGCGTACTGGCACTGTTCAACCCGCCGAGTGCGCAGGATTTCGATGTGCAGCAGACGCGGGTCGCCGAAATGTTGGCGAAGCGATCGACGAACATCATCCAAGCGCAGTACGACACCAGTACCGGCCTCATGACGCGCCAGGCATTCGAGCGGCATTCGGGCGGCGTGCTCGCCGCCGCGGGGCCGGCGGGTTGCCACGTCATTTTGTATCTCGATATCGATCGGCTGCACGTCATCAATGAAACATTCGGCATGCACGTGGGCGACGATGTCATCGTCAGCGTGGCGGACCGGATGGCGAAAACTCTGCCGGCAGAGGCTCTGTCGGCGCGCATCTCAGGCGACCGGCTGGCGGCGCTCATTCCCAATTCAAGCATGGAATCGGCCGCGGCGATTGCCGAGCAGATCCGTGCCGCCGCCGAGGGCATCGTGCCGCGCGCAGGACAAGGCGCATTCGAAGTGTCGGTGTGTCTCGGTGTCGCCCCGGTCGGCCGCTCAGACAACCCGCTCGCGCACGCGTTGGCCACCGCGGAAATCGCCTGTAAGGCCGCCAAAGACCGCGGCCGCAACCGAGTCGAGATCTTTCAGGATTCGGACCAGAGCATCATCCGGCGCCATACCGATATTTTGGTGATCGGCAAACTGCGCGAAGCACTGGACAGCGATGGTTTCCGTCTCGACGCGCAACCCATCCTGCCGCTGCGCGGCAACTATGGGCGGCCGCGCTTCGAGCTGTTGATCCGCATGCTCGGAGAGCGCGGTGAAATGATTCCGCCCGGCAAATTCCTGTCCTCGGCGGAACGCTACCAACTCATGCCGACCATCGATCGTTGGGTGGTGCACCGCGCTTGTGAGTTGCTCGGTGAACACAGCGCGTCGGTGGGCGAGGAATTTGCACGCTTCGCCATCAATCTTTCCGGCCAGTCGCTGCAGGACGAGTCCTTCCTCGGGTTCGTGGTCGACGAGCTCAAGACGAGCGGCGTGCCGGCCGGTGTGCTGTGTTTTGAGCTGACCGAAACGGCCACGATCGGCAATCTCGAGAAGGCGCAAGTCTTCATGCGCACGCTGCAGGAATTAGGCTGCCAGTTCGCGCTGGACGACTTTGGCACCGGCGTAAGCTCGTTGGCGTACTTGAAGGATCTGTCGGTCAACTACATCAAAATCGACGGCAGTTTCGTTCGCGACGCGGTCACCAATGCGCGCTCCGAATCCATGATCAAGGCCATCGCGCAACTTGCGAAAGTCATGTGCATGGAGACTATCGCGGAGTATGTCGAGACCGATGTGCTGCGCGTGCGCATGGCCGATCTTGGCGTGGATTACGGGCAGGGCTTTGCCATGGGCAAGGCGCAGCGCCTAGAGGACCTGCTGCAAGAGCTGGCTTTCTACGAGGCCACCGTGAGCAATTGGGGAACGCCGGACACCACCGAGCGCGCCGTCAGCCCGCATTAGCCTTCACGGCCCGGCCGCGCCAAAGGTCGGTGCAGTCCTACAGAAATTTAGAACTATCGCCCACAGGCAAACTTTTTTGCCCGTGTCTAAATGCGCCCTATGCTCATACTCACTCGCCGCGCCGGGGAATCGTTACGAATTGGTGAAGATGTCGAAGTCACCGTGATGGCGGTCAATGGCTCGCAGGTTCGCATCGGCATCAAGGCGCCGATCAATGTGAGCGTCGATCGCGAAGAAGTCGCCGAACGCAAGCGCCGCGAAAAAGAGCATCCCGTCGGTTCCCTAAATCGCTAGTTAGCGCGAAAGCCGACTCTCGACAGATCGGGCGGTCGCGGGTCTTTACTTCCCATCGGCGCGATTAAAGGTTATCTTTAAAAAAAACCGATGAAGGATCAAGCGCCCCTGGTGTGCACCGGGATTTGGCGTTCTTTAGTTATGACTACCCAAAATGCGGCGCCGGAGTTGCTCGTCGACAGGTGGTTCAACACCGATCATCCCCTGACGCTGTCGGGCTTGAGAGGACGGGTGGTCGTGCTCGCCGCATTTCAAGTCCTGTGCCCGGACTCGATCGCGTCCGGAGTGCCGCAAGCGCGCAGAATCTACGAAACCTTCGCGCCAAGCGATGTCGCGGTGATCGGTATGCACACGACGTTTGAACATCACGATGCGTTCAACAGCGCGGTGTTGAAGGCCTTCATCCAGGAATATCGCTTGAAGTTTCCCATTGCGCTTGATCAGCCGAATCCCGCCGGCCCAATTCCGCATACGATGGAGCGGTACAATATGCGCGGCACACCGAGCTTGGTTTTGATCGACCGTCTCGGCATCGTGCGCAAGCATGCGTTCGGCGCAGTCGATGATCTGCGAATCGGCGCTGAAATCGGGGCGCTCACCCAGGAGACGGCAGCCGCCGCGGCGGTCGCGCGCAGTTCCGCAGCTTAAGAGCACAGGCTTCTATGGAAGCGTAAAGCGGACCCGGATTTGGCTGCGGACCGGCGCGGGCTGGGCATCGCGCAACACGGGCTTGTAACGCCATTGCGATACCGCCTTGATCGCGGCATCTTCGAAAATACCGGGATTGCTGGTGGCGCGAACAGTCACGTCCTTCACCTTGCCGGTCTCCGCCACGGTGAACTCGACATCCACCCATCCTTCGATCTTGCCGTTGATCGCCTTCGTGGGATAAGTCGGCTGCACCGACTTCAGCAGCGTGAGCTGACTGGCGGGAACCAGCGTCGTCATGAAGTTGTGTTGGGCGACCGCCGCA
>DATNKC010000158.1:0-8050 GCA_035603615.1 Steroidobacteraceae bacterium
TCTCCGACAAGCCTACTCTCTCCCACTTATTGCGTCCCAGTCTCGATTGCTCGGTAGTCATAAGCCGGGCTCAGGCAGACCTCAAATTTTCATGTTGTACAAGGATAGCGGCCGGATCTCTCAGCCAATCCGGTGATTCAAATACAGATACGTAGGCTGCGTGCATTTGGACCGCCGCCCGATTGAGAGGCATTCGTCCGATCCCAGTTCCCAAGGCGGGCACTCGAAGCATTTCGATCCGCTGTTGCGAGCCTCCGTTATGCATGAGAACCGCAAGCAGCATGGCCCGGAAGGCTAGATAGACATTGAGCGTGTCGCCGATTCGGTCTGGAATGCGCATCGTAGGCGCCACAACCAAAAATGGCACAGTCTCGTGGCCTATCGATACAATCGTCGCCTGCCCCACAGGTAACTCGCCCAAGAACTCCGCCCTAATTTTTGATTGAACCCGCGACTGCAGTTCATTCCCGAAATGCCGGAGGTACGCAAGATCGATGCCGCCGTCCATGAATCCGAAGCTATTGGAAGGGCTCACCAGCGCATCACATCGACCCTCCAATATGTCCCCCTCGACGACAATCACGCCCGGCACAGCGGTGAACACGCTTCGCCATGCAACTGCCATCTCAGAATCGAGCGTATGAAGAAAGATTCTCGGGCGTGTCATTGGCCGCTATGGCTCCCAACGATTGGTAGCTGCAATCTCAACGTGCGTTTCACCATCACTCGCGCGAAATAAATATCCCTGTGGCAAAGAAATAGGTCAGCACGCCCGCAAACGCCACACCAACAACAAAAAGCGTCCAGCGAAATCGCAGCCAAATAGTTCGAAAGTCCGACACCTGCGCCGCGACGTCGACTACATAACACGCGCAGTAGGCCACATTCGCCAGCACAGCCATGATGAATAAGAACAGCAACAGGTTCACGTTGAGTTGGCTCCGAGAAATCGGAAGGCCCAGCACGAAGACCGTCGCGACCACAATGAGCAGCACCGCGTTATATAAAAGCCGGCGCGGTTCCCAATAGCGAATCGCCGCAGATATCGCCTCTCGTACACTAACGTCAGCCATAAATCTTAGCTGCTCTCAGACACAGGGGCCGCATCCTTCAGCACCGCCGTGTCCGCCGCAATCTTCTGGCGCATGATCAGATACCATGGGAATCCAAATGAGGTTGAAATTCAGAAATACAGAAGCCACGGAACAGGCCGCAACCAGACTAACCGTGAAAAGAATCGCAATCCATGCCTTCATCCGTGACCCCTATTCCGGTTTCGCCGGCTGACTACTCATGCATCGCATCTGATGCCCGGGCGATAACCACGCCAGCCCGAACAAGCACGTACACGGTGGTCCCCGCAACAATGCTCGACCGCTCCGCTTTCCTACAATCTACAAAATAGACCTGATCCCCGGCTGCGTACTTATTAATGAGCGCATCCCAGTCCGGATGCGCACGATTCGCCCCATTTCCACCGCTCATATCCATTGCCATTACTTGAGCCATGGTGAGCGGCTTCGACAGCCGACAACCTTCATAGCCCAGGTGTCCCGCAACAGATTCGGTCTTATCTGTGCGTCCCGGGGTCGAGCACGCACAGCACAATCCGAAGATCAAGAAGACCCAAACCATCTTCGGACTATTGATGTTACTCAATGCCATACGTCCTGTTCCCTTTCCTCCCCCAGCCACGTGCTGCGGCAATCACGGCCGCGCGATCTCTCGGGCCAGTTGTTAGGCCTTTGCGACGCCATGCGAGTCGTTCTGAGCAATCAATTGCACTATTGCCTCCAATCGCCGGTTGTTCCTGACCACGCTGACCGTGACCCAGACGACTGCGAAAGACAACATCGCAACGACATACGGAATCGGGTTCGGTTTTGAGTTCGGAACAAAAGCAATGAGAAGCGCCACAAATAAAGCGAACCAGACCGGAATAACCGCAGCTCCAGTGGGCGTCCGGTATCTCGCGATTGCAGCAAGCGCACTCTCCCGTCTTTGTGCCAACTGGTGATCCAACGCCAAATCTATCTTTGTTGGTGCTTCCATGTGTACTCCGATGATTGAACGACCTGACTACAAATAGCCGACAAAACCAGGGAAAACTCATGCAAGCTCCCCCGCACTCCGCGTTCCCTGTCCTTCCATCCCCGCGATCGCTCGAACCGATCGTCAGGCTGCGCCACGTTTACCACGACATCAGCTCACCTGATCCGCGAAACTTCGTCGGTGTATCTCTGTAGTGCGGCAGGTCGTCTTCTATCCTAGCAGTGGCATGCCGACATTGAATGTGAAATTCCGGGGTGAATCGACCCTCCGGTAGGAGATCACCGTTCACTCCGCAAAATGGCTGGCCCGGCACTTCGGCGAAGAGGTAGGTTCCACAGCGGCTACACTTGGTACGAGGAGATGTCTTCAGAGTAAAAGTGCCCGTCTCGCCCTGCGTCACGACAACCGCAGATGCTGGGTAAAGGGCAACCGGATAGGCTTTGCCGTGAACGGCCTGGCAGTCAACGCAGTGGCAAACATATTGCGCCACCGGCGCGCCCGTCAATTGCACCTCGACGACACCGCAACCACATCGAACTTGGGTGAGAGCCATGGATCTACGCCCTCCTAAGAGGCCAACCGATTGTTCGAGACTGCTTCATACAACGTGCCAGCCCGTCCCCAACAAGGGCACCGTTGCGCAGGCCGGCTCCCCCTTGCGATCCGTCCCCGCGAACTCAACCGCCAACATACCGGAAGGCTTTTTCTTCGCGGCTTCCACCAGCTTGCGGCTTATGCCTTCCAGCCCAATCTTGGCACGTCGCGCGATCGCCGTGCCGACCTGACCCGCATACACACCAATGCGTAAGTAAACGAAGCGCCCGCCGGGACGGCCCTGAACTGCAGGACCGCGAAGACGGAAGCCGTTAGGGGAAGAGTCTTCGACTACGTCCACCGTAAAGTCGAAGGAGATCCGGGTCTTGGCGTTGGAAGTGGGTTTTACCAGCTCATCCTGCCCGAGCTGAAGCGCCCATAGGATATCCGGCGGCGGATCAACGACAGTTATGCGCAGCAAGAGCGTTTCAATCGTATTCTTCTTGTTTGCCGCCATGACGTCTCTATTCTAACCGGCCGAGACTGAGCAATCGAACTCGGGCTATTAGCCGGCGTTCCGGCCGGGCTTGACACGTCCTGTAAACTTACAGGAATGCCACCCTTCGATCCTCCCCGCTCGGACGCCATCCGCATCCGCGGCGCCCGCCAGAACAACCTCAAGAATCTTGATCTTGAGCTGCCGCTCAACGAACTGATCGTGGTGACGGGCGTCAGCGGGTCCGGAAAATCCTCGCTGGTGTTCGATACGCTGTATGCCGAGGGCCAGCGCCGCTACGTCGAAACGTTTTCGCCGTATGCGCGCCAATTTCTGGATCGCATGGACAAGCCGCAGGTCGATCGCATCGAAGGCATCCCGCCGTCGATCGCCATCGACCAGACCAACCCGGTGCGCACCTCGCGCTCCACCGTCGGCACCATGACGGAACTCAATGACCATTTGAAATTACTGTTCGCCCGCGCCGCAGTGCTGCACTGCCGGGCTTGCGGACAGGCCGTGCGGCGCGACACGACCGCCAGCGTCCAAGAACAGCTGAGTGTGCTGGCGCACGAGAACGGCGATCCAAAACTACTGCTGACCTTTCCGGTGCCGATCCCGAAGAATTTCACGGAGGCTGAAATCAAGGGGTTGCTGGCCGCGCAAGGCTACACGCGAATTCATGAGAAGCGCGGCGACACGCTGCAGGTCATTCAAGATCGCTTTCGCTGGTCTGCCGTCGACACTGGGCGCGCCGCCGAGGCAATCGAAGCGGCGCTCAAAGTCGGCCAGGGGCGCATCGATGTCTATCCGGAACACGAAGCCGCCGCCGGCAAAGGCGCGGCGCCGTGGCGCTTCTCGACCGGCCTGCATTGCGCCGATTGCGATATTCAGTACAAGGACCCCAGTCCCAGCACCTTCAGCTTCAATTCGCCCATCGGCGCTTGCGACACCTGTCGCGGCTTTGGCCGCAGCATCGGCGTCGACTATGGCTTGGTGATTCCCGACACGGCGCTGAGCCTGCGCGAGGGCGCCATCAAGCCTTGGCAGACCGAATCCTACAAGGAATGTCAGACAGACCTCATGCGCTTCGCGCGCAAGCGCGGGATTCCCACCGACACCCCCTGGCGCGACCTGACCGACGCGCAGCGTGCCTGGGTGATCGAGGGCGAAGGCGAATGGACCAAGAAGGTTTGGTACGGCGTGCGGCGCTTCTTCGCCTGGCTCGAAACCAAGGCGTACAAAATGCACATTCGGGTGCTGTTGTCGCGGTACCGCTCCTATACCGAATGCGGCGCGTGCGGCGGCGCTCGCCTCAAGCCCGAAGCATTGCTCTGGCGGGTCGGCAAGCCCGGCGTGAACATCCGCGACTTGATGCTGCGGCCGATCGACGAATGTCGAAAATTCTTTGCTGCCCTCGAATTGCCGGCGCTGCAGGGTGAAGCCACCGAGCTGTTGCTGCGCGAGATTCGCGCGCGCCTCAAATATCTGACCGACGTGGGCCTGGGATATCTGAATCTCGACCGCCAGTCGCGCACCTTATCCGGCGGCGAAGTACAGCGGATCAACCTCACGACCGCCCTCGGGACCTCGCTGGTCAATACCCTGTTCGTACTCGATGAACCCTCGATTGGATTACATCCCCGGGACGTTGAACGCATCGTCGGCGTGATGCATCGCCTGCGCGACGCGGGCAACACCTTGGTCGTGGTTGAACACGATCCCAAGGTGATCCAGGCGGCGGATCGGGTGCTCGATATCGGACCCGGGCCCGGAGAACACGGCGGCGAAATTGTGTTTTATGGACCGCTGCGCGATTTGCACGGTGCATCAGGATCGCTGACCGCCGACTATTTATTTCGGCGCAAGCGCGTCAAGATCCCGCCGCTCGCGCCGGGCGGCGTCGCGCCGCGCGGCGTCGCGCCGTCGCACGGTTGTCTACGGCTCGAGGGGGTCGGCGAACACAACCTCAAGAACATCGACGCGGAGATTCCGCTCGGACGCCTGGTGTGCGTAACGGGCGTCAGCGGTTCGGGCAAATCCACGCTGGTGCATGACGTTTTGTTTCCGGCGCTGCTTCGCGCCAAGGGCAGGCCCACGGAAAACCCAGGCCAGCATCGCGCCTTGCTGGGCGCGGAGTTGATCGACGCCGTGGTGATGGTGGATCAGAGCCGCATCGGCCGCACGACGCGCTCGAATCCGGCGAGTTATGTCGGCGCGTTCGACGCCATTCGCGAGCTATTCGCTAAGCTGCCGGAGGCTCGCGAGCGCAAGTACACCGCGGGCACCTTCAGTTTCAATGCCGGCAATGGCCGCTGCCCGGCCTGCGGCGGCAACGGCTTCGAGCACGTCGAAATGCAATTCCTGTCGGACGTGTATTTGCGTTGTCCCGATTGCGACGGGCGCCGCTACCGCGCCGATGTGCTCGAGGTCAAGTTGTCTCGAGGCGACTTCCCTCCCAAGAGCATCGCCGATGTGCTGGAGCTCACCGTCTCCGAAGCGCTGGCGTTTTTTTCCGCGGACCAGGAAGTGTGTCTGCGGCTGGCACCGCTGGCCGAAGTCGGACTCGACTATTTGCGCCTGGGTCAACCCGTTCCCACGCTGTCCGGAGGCGAGGCGCAGCGCCTCAAGCTCGCTGGGCATCTGGCGGACAGCGCCGTCCGCTCACGGCCGCCCAAGAAAGGTGCGTCCAAGACCGGCGCGGGCGATGAGCGCGCGGGCCGCGGTTCCTTGTTCTTGTTCGACGAACCGACGACGGGCCTGCATTTCGACGACGTTGCCAAACTGTTGCGTGCCTTTCGACGGCTGATCGACGCCGGCAATTCGCTCCTCGTCATCGAGCACAATCTGGATGTGATCCGCGCCGCCGACTGGGTCATCGACTTAGGCCCGGAGGGCGGTGAAGCCGGCGGGCGCATCGTCGGGGTCGGCACGCCGGCGCAGATCTCGAGTATCCCCGCCTCGCATACCGGGCGCGCACTCATCGAAGAGGACCAAGCCAGTCAGGTGGTGCGCGACTCAGGCGCATTGACCTATGCAAACACCGCGGCGCATCGGGCAAAACCCACGGCCATCGAGATTCGCGGGGCCCGGGAGCACAATCTCAAGAATGTCGACGTGAACTTGGGGTTAAACCGATTCACGGTCGTTACCGGCGTTTCGGGCAGCGGCAAGAGTACGCTGGCATTCGATATATTGTTTGCCGAGGGCCAGCGCCGCTATCTCGAATCCTTGAACGCCTACGCGCGGCAATTTGTGCAGCCCTCTTCGCGCCCCGATGTAGATGCCATTTTCGGCATTCCACCCACGGTGGCGATCGAGCAGCGCACGAGCCGCGGCGGACACAAGAGCACGGTGGCGACACTCACTGAGATCTATCACTTTCTGCGCCTGCTGTTCGTCAAGCTGGGAACGCAATACTGCCCTGCTTGCAACGCCCGGATCGAACCTCAATCCGTCGATGCCATCGCGGCGCGCCTGCTCTCGCAGTACCGCGGCAAGCGCATTACCTTGCTGGCGCCGCTGATCGTCGCGCGCAAGGGCTTGTATACCGCGCTCGCCAAGTGGGCGCGGGGTAAGGGCTTCTCCCACCTGCGCGTGGACGGCAGTTTGATCCCCACCAAGAAGTGGCCGCGCCTCGACCGCTTCATCGAGCACAACATCGAATTGCCGGTGGCGACACTGACGGTCAACGCCGCAGGCGAACCCGCGCTGCGCGAACAATTGGACTTAAGCTTGCAGCACGGACGTGGCGTGGTTCACGTGCGCACCGAGTCCGCTGCAGAATCCGACGCCGCCGTTTTCTCGACCAAGCGCGCTTGTCCGAACTGCGGTACCGGTTTCCCGGAGCTCGACCCGCGCCTGTTCTCGTTCAATTCCAAGCACGGCTGGTGCAAGAGTTGCTTCGGCACCGGATTGCAATTGCCGCAGTTCGACGCCGAGCAAAGCGGCGAAGAATCGATGTGGCGGGAAGATACGGACGCGCCGCTCGAGGCCTGCCTGCAATGCGCGGGGCAGCGCCTGAACCCCATTGCGCTGCACGTGCTATTTCGCGGCCGGTCCATCGCGGCGCTCACGGACTTGCCGGTGCAGGAATTCTCCGCGCAGCTCGCCAAATTGAAATTGGCGGGCCGCGAACGCGACATCGCACGCGATCTGTTGGCGGAACTCATCTCTCGCACCACCTTTCTGTGCGACGTCGGCCTGGGGTATTTGCAATTGAATCGCGCCGCGCCCACTTTGTCGGGCGGCGAGGCGCAGCGCATTCGTCTGGCGGCGCAATTGGGATCGAACCTGCAGGGCGTTTGCTACGTTCTGGACGAACCGACCATCGGTTTGCACCCGCGCGACAATGTCACGCTGCTCGATACCTTGGATCGGCTGCGCGCCAAGGGAAACACCCTGGTTGTCGTGGAACACGACGAGGACACGATCCGCCGCGCCGATCACGTGATCGATCTGGGCCCGGGCGCGGGAACCCGCGGCGGGAGTTTGGTTGCACAAGGCACTGCAACTCAGTTGGCGGAGCTCGCAAATTCCGTAACGGGCCGATGTTTGTCAGCGCCGCTGATGCATTCCCGATCGCGACGGCGCCCGATAGACCGCGAAACGCCCATGATCGAAGTTTTCGGTGCAAATCTGCACAATCTTCGCAAAGTCGAGGCACGAATTCCGCGCGGACGGCTGACGGTGATCACCGGCGTTTCGGGATCGGGCAAATCCTCTCTGGCGCGCGATGTGTTGCTCGGCAATCTAAAGCGCCTGTTGGCGCGCCCAAGCCGCGCGGCGCGCGCGCGCAAATCCGACGTGGTGCTCCAGGGATGCGATGCCATTTCAGGATGGCAATCGATCAGCCGGGTGCTTGAGGTCGATCAAACCCCCATTGGCAAAACGCCTCGCTCCTGCCCCGCGACCTACATTGGTTTCTGGGATTCGATTCGCCGCCTGTACGCCGATGCAACCGAGGCG
>DATNKC010000159.1:0-2531 GCA_035603615.1 Steroidobacteraceae bacterium
ATATCTGGCGAGCGTCGGGCGAGCGCATGCGCGAGGGAGATGCGCTGCAGTGGCTGTCCCGCTTAAGTTGGTTTTTCGAACGGCGCGCTGACGCTGACCGCTATGCCGCCGAGGCGGTGGCGACCCTCGAATCGCTGCCGCCCAGTCCCGAATTGGCCATGGCATACAGCAATCGTGCGCAGCTCGATATGGAAATTCACGCGTTGGAATCCGGCATCAGCTTTGCGCTGCGCGCCATCGCACTGGCGGAACCCTGCGCGGAGGATGCAATTCTCTGCGATGCATTGAGTACGCTGGGCACGATTCGCCTCATTGCCGGCGACCCTTCGGGATTCGCCGATCTCGAGCGGGCTTTGCGTCTCGCGCTCGACCATGATCTACAGGAGCAGGTGGCCAGAGCCTATACGGATCTGTCTGCCATGGCCGTTTCCTGCCGGCTTTATGACAAAGCGTCCCGTTGGTTCAGCGAAGGGCTGGCCTACTGCGAAAAACGCGATCTAGACGGGCTGCGGCGCTATATGCTCATGTATCGCGCACGCAAAAATTTCGAGCAAGGCGACTGGCCGGCCGCGAGCGAGGATGCAGAGGCGGTGCTGCGCGATCCGAATGCCACGCCCATCACCCGCATTCCCGCGTTGCGCACGCTGGGCCACATCCGAATTCGCCGCGGCGACCCTCAGGCTGAGGCTGCACTCGAAGAGGCGTGGGCGCTCGGCGGTGCCGTACAGGAGTTGCAGCGTATCGGCACATTGGCGGCGATTCGTGCCGAGGCTGCATGGCTCGCCGGCGATCGCGACGGCGTTCTGAACGCGGCCAAACCCGCGTATGAACTGGTGTGTCAGCGGCGCGATCCGCGAATGAAGGGCGAACTCGCAAGCTGGTTGTGGCGGGTTGGTGCTCTTGAAAAAAAACCGGACGATATCGCCGACCCTTACGCCCAGGAGATCTCCGGCGATTGGCGCGCCGCAGCGTTCGCTTGGAAAGGCCTTGGCTGTCCCTACGAGTACGCGTGTCTACTGGCGTGGCACGGCGCCGAATCCGAACAGCGAGAGGCTCTTGAAATCCTCGAACGGCTCGGCGCGACCCCGGCTGCACAGGCCCTGCGCAAACGAATGCGCGCAGAAGGCGTTCGCGCCGTTCCACGCGGTTTGCGGACATCGACCCGCAGCAATCGGCTCGGCCTGACGCGTCGCGAGGCGGAGATTCTGACGCTGCTATCCCAAGGCATGCGCAATTCCGCGATCGCCAAGCGTCTGTTCGTTTCGACCCGGACGGTGGATCGTCATGTGTCGGCGATCCTGTCTAAGCTTGGCGTGCAGTCACGCGGCGAGGCTGCCGCCATGGCCGGCAAGGCCCCGGGCCCTGCCTGATTGATCGCTGCGATTATCATTCGTCACGTCGTCAGGCACGCCGGATCGAACACGTATTCGCCGCGCAGCCATGCAGCGACGTCCGCGGCGAAAGGATTCGACTGCTGCTTCTCGTATTGGTTGAGAAGGCGGCGCCGGGTGTCGGCGTCGAGCTCATCGAGACCCTCGTTCTGCAACAGGTCGATGTCCGCGAGGAGATGCCTCGCGACCAGGGGCCCGCAGAGTTCCCGGCAAATTGAAGGCAGAAGGTCCCTTCCGGATCCAAGAGTCAAAATATTCTCAATTCCACGCAGCGCGATCCGTGACAGATACGCCTGGTTCATCGGATTGAGCGCGACACCGGCGACCTGATCGGCGGGCAGGTTCCATGCGCCGGCGGCAGGGTCGAGAAACAGAAAATTCGTCCGCGTTCTGGAATCATTGGCGATGGAGTTGTCCCAGATGAAGGGCTTGCGACCGATGTCGGCTGCGACCCGCGCCAGATGCAGGGCCGAATAACTTTCGGAAATGATTTTCTCGCCAGTCCAGAAGAAATCGATCGAAGTATCGACGCTTTGGCCGAGATCGCGCAGATACCCTTTGGGCGGCGAACCGAATTCGCGCGCGAGCCGGTGATCATAAGAATAGTACGTCGGACAAACGATGAAGCTTGCGGCGCGGCTCCAGCCGCAGATGTCGGAGATCACCCTCGCCTGAATCGCAGCGAGGCCCTCGATGTCGCCGCGCATGTCGTCGAACAAGACGCAAAGAATATCCACGCCAATCTGATCGATCTGCGCCACTTTGGCGCGCAATGATGCCTGTGCGCCGGCGTCGTAGTTGCGATAGATTTCAAAGGGCGTGAGTCCGATCCCAAAGCTAATGCCGTTTTGCCGGCACTGCGCACTGAGCCGCGACAAATGTTGCACTGTCTCCGGAGCAATCGGCTCGCGCCATTGCCGGCGAAGGAAGGTCTCGGACTTGGGCGCGTAGATATAGAACTGGTAGCCGCACTTGCGCAGGAATTTGGCACCGGTCATCCGTGATTCCCAACTCCAGGGTTTCCCGAAGAAGCCCTCGATGACGCCCCCCTTGATATCGATGTTGTTTTGCTTCAGGTTCGGCATTTGGGTCTAGACTAACAAAGAATCTCAGGGACACGACGGGGAAGAACAACGATGA
>DATNKC010000160.1:0-8404 GCA_035603615.1 Steroidobacteraceae bacterium
GCTGCCGTTCAGATCCGATTCCATCGACGCGATTTTGTTGCCTCATACACTCGAATTGGTCGAAGACCCCTATGCCGTGCTGCGCGAAGCTGAGCGAGTGCTGACCGGCGAGGGATGTCTCATGATTTGCGGCTTCAACCCCTACAGCGGTTGGGGCGCCCGGCGCCTGTTCGGCCGCTACTTCGGCCGGCCGGCCTTTCCACCGCACACCCAGCGCATGCTCTCCGAGCGACGACTGCGCGATTGGGTGGCGCTGCTGGGATTCGATGTCGACAGCGTTCACGGCTATCTGGGTTTCCTGCCGATGAAGGGGGGCTTGAGCGAAGTGCATCCGAGGCGGGCGCTGACGGCGGGCGCGTACCTGCTCAAGGCGCGCAAGCGCGTGTCAACCTTGACCTTGGTACGGCCGCGGCGGCGGGTACGCCAGCGGGTATTGGTCGGTGCCGCGGAACCAACCAACAAAGTTGGCCCATGACCGACGTTGAGATTTACACCGACGGCGCGTGCCGGGGCAATCCGGGGCCCGGAGGCTGGGCGGCACTGCTGATCTTTGGCAATGAGCGCAAGGAAGTTTCGGGGTACGAGGCCGCGACAACCAATAATCGGATGGAACTCAGCGCGGCCATCGGCGGTATCGGTGCCCTGAAACGGCGCTGTGCGGTGAAGCTGTACACCGACTCGAAGTATGTGCTGCAAGGCATCACCGAGTGGCTGCCGAATTGGAAGGCGCGCGGCTGGCGTACGGCGGCGCGCGAACCGGTAAAGAATCAAGACCTGTGGCAACTATTGGATGCGGCCGCCGCGACTCAGGATATTCAATGGATTTGGGTGAAGGGGCATTCGGGACATGATGGCAATGAATACGTCGATCGGCTGGCCAACGAGGCAATCGATCGCATGTTGGCAGTGCGGTAGCTTTTAAAATGCGCCAAGTCGTTCTCGATACGGAAACCACGGGCCTCGAAGTCGAGCAAGAGCACCGCATCATCGAAATCGGTTGCGTGGAGCTTTTTAACCGGCGTCTGACGGGCCGACGCTTCCACCAATATTTGAATCCCGAGCGGGACATCGACGAGGGCGCGGTTCAGGTGCATGGTCTTACGCGCGAGCGGCTCGCGAAGGAACCGAGCTTCTCGCATGTGCATGTCGAATTCCTGGAGTTCATCCGCGACGCCGAACTGATCATCCACAATGCGCCGTTCGACGTGGCATTTTTGAACGCAGAGCTGGCGCGTATCGCCTTCCCGCGCTCAGTTTCCGAGCTATGCCGCGTTCTCGACACCTTGGCGCTTGCCCGGCAAATGCATCCCGGGCAGCGCAACAGCTTGGATGCGCTGTGCAAGCGCTATTCGGTCGACAATTCGCACCGCGAGTATCACGGCGCGTTGCTCGATGCGCGCATCCTGGCGGAAGTGTATTTGGCAATGACGGGTGGGCAGGGCAGCCTCACTTTGAGCGCCGAGTCCGACACGATTCGCAGCCGGGCGCGGCAAGCGGCGCCGACGCGGGCGGCCACGGACATGCGTATTGTCGTGATCCAGGCCACCGAAGAAGAGACCGCGGCCCACGAACATATCCTGGCGCTGCTCGACAAGGCATCCTCCGGCAAAACGGTGTGGCGAGCGCTGTGAAGCTGCTCGTGACCGGCGCCGCCGGTTTTATCGGCTTTCACACGGCGAAGCTGCTGCTCGAACGCGGCGACGAGGTGGTCGGCCTCGATAATCTCAATAGCTATTACGATCCCGCTTTGAAGGAGGCGCGTCTCGAAATCCTGCGAGGTTTCGAGCGGTTTCGGTTCATAAAAGCGGATCTGGCGGATCGTAGCACCATGCAGGCGCTGTTCCGTGCAGAAGGATTTCAGCGCGTGGTGCACTTGGCGGCGCAGGCGGGCGTGCGCTATTCACTGGAGAACCCGCACGCCTACGTGCACAGCAACATCGTCGGTTTCCTGGAGGTCATCGAAGGATGCCGCCACACGCAGGTCGAGCATCTGGTCTATGCGTCCACCAGCTCGGTGTACGGCGCGAACACGCGGATGCCATTTGCCGAGAGCCAAGGCGTCGATCACCCACTGACCTTGTACGCCGCCACCAAGCGATCGAATGAATTGATGGCTCACAGCTACTCGTCCTTGTACGCACTGCCGACCACGGGCCTGCGATTCTTCACCGTGTACGGGCCCTGGGGCCGGCCTGATATGGCGCTGTTCCTTTTTACCAAGAATATCCTCGCGGGCCAGGCCATCGATGTGTACAACGGCGGCGACCACCGGCGCGACTTCACCTATGTGGATGACATCGTCAAAGGTGTGGTCGCGGCCGTGGACCATGTGGCGAGGCCGGATCCGAATTGGGATTCCGATCATCCGAACCCCAGCACCAGCAATGCACCGTTTCGAATCTACAACATCGGCAATCAGACGCCTGTCCCACTGCTGCGATATATCGACGTGCTCGAGCAACGTTTGGGCAAAAAAGCCTTGAAAAATCTCTTGCCGATGCAGTTGGGGGATCTGGCCGACACGTGGGCGGATGTGGAAACCCTGGCGCACGAGGTCGGCTATCGGCCCTCCACCGACTTGGAAACGGGTGTGAAGCATTTCGTCGAGTGGTATCTTGCCTACTATCACCCGCAATCTTTATGAGTAAGTACCAGTCATGAGCGAACTTAATTCCTCGTTGCCGGCATGGGCGGCAGTGGCAGCGCATGCCAAAGAAATGGTCAAGGTGCATCTGCGCGATCTGGCCGGCACGGATGCCAAGCGTTGGCAGCAGTGCCACGTTGAGCACGACACGTGGCTGCTCGATATCTCTCGGCAGCGCATTACGCAGCAGAGCCTGTCGCTGCTGCTGGATTTGGCGCGGGCGGTTGGTCTGTCCGATCGCATCGTCGCCATGTTCCGCGGCGATCCAATCAACACCACCGAGAAGCGCGCGGTGCTGCACACGGCGCTGCGGTCGGATTTCGCCGGGTCGCCGGCCATTCAAGCCGAGGTCAAGGCCTCGCGCCAAAAGCTGGAGAACTATGTCGCGGCGGTGCGCAGTGGCAGAAAGCTCGGGATCACCGGCAAGAAGTTCAGGCATGTCGTCAATATCGGTATTGGCGGCTCGGACCTAGGGCCCTTGTTGGTATGCGATGCGTTGCGCGCGGAATGGAGCGGCGACATCACGCCGCACTTCGTATCCAACGTGGATCGCACGCAGCTCGAGGACCTGACGCGCACGCTCGATCCGGCGGAGACGCTGGTGATCGTGTGCTCCAAGACCTTTGTGACGCAGGAGACACAGACCAACGCCAATGCCGCGCGCGCTTGGATCGTCGGCGCATTGGGGGAGAAGGCCCCCGGCAATCACTTCGTCGCCGTCTCGACCAATGCAGAGGCCATGGACAAGTTTGGCATCGCGCCGGACCATCGCTTCACGATGTGGGATTGGGTCGGGGGTCGTTATTCGGTTTGGTCCGCCATCGGCCTCATTGCCGAGATCGTCATCGGCAGCGAACGCTTCGAAGAGTTTCTCCAGGGCGCGAGCGACATCGATAAACATTTTACGACCGCGCCGTTCGAGAAAAATTTGCCGGTCCTGATGGGCGTGCTTGGCGTGTGGAATCGAACTTTCCTGAATCTGCCCACGCTCGCGGTGCTGCCGTACGATCAACGCCTCGCGCGCCTGCCTGCATACCTGCAGCAGCTCGAAATGGAAAGCAACGGCAAGTCGGTATCCTTGGAGGGACTGCACGTGAATTTCGCTACCGCGCCCATCGTGTGGGGCGAACCGGGCTCGAACGCCCAGCATTCGTTCTTTCAGATGCTGCACCAGGGCACGTTGACCCAGGCGCTCGATTTTATCGCGCCGCTGCGTGGTTCCTGGGGAGGCACGGAGGGGCAGGATTTGGCTTTGAAGAACTGCTTTGCGCAGTCGCAGGCGTTTGCCTACGGCTATACCCTGCCGGAAGTCGAGGCGGATATGCGCAAAGCCGGGGTCGCTGCGGCGGAGATCGATCGCATCGCCATCCATCGTGTGCACGAAGGCAATCGCCCGAGTTCCCTGCTCATGTATCCACAGACCACTGCTCGCTCCCTGGGCGGTATTCTGGCTTTGTACGAGCACAGCGTATTCGTACAGGGCACGATTTGGGGCATCAACTCCTTCGACCAATTCGGCGTGGAATTGGGCAAGAAATTGGCGGTGGGGATCGACATGACGGGAGCCAAGGCCCCGCAAGGGACCGGTGCCGCGGGCATCGCCGCGTTGATTAATTACGTGGCGACGCATCGATAAAGTCGCCTTAAGATTGCGACAAATTCATAGGATGAGTTTTTGACCAAGAACAGGAAAGGCATCATTTTGGCCGGCGGCGCCGGCACCCGGCTTCATCCCATCACGATGTCGTTGTCCAAGCAGTTGCTGCCTGTCTACGACAAACCGATGATTTACTATCCGCTGGCGACGCTGATGTCGGCGGGAATTCGGGAGTTTTTGATTATCACGACCCCCCGCGACCAGGTGGCCTTTCGCGACCTGCTGGGCGGCGGTGAGAAATGGGGCGTGCAATTCGCCTACGCAGTACAGGCGGAGCCCAATGGCATCGCGCAGGCGTTGATCATCGCCGAGCCGTTCCTTGCCGGCGCGCCATCCGCTCTGATTCTCGGCGATAATATTTTCTACGGAGCGAACCTATCGGAGCTGCTGTTGTCAGCCTCAGGTCGGGTCAAGGGTGCCACGGTCTTCGGCTACTACGTCCATGATCCGGAGCGTTATGGTGTGGTGCAATTCGATGCACAAGGCAAGGTGGTCGATTTATTGGAGAAGCCGGCAAATCCGCCGTCCAACTATGCCGTCACAGGCGTTTATTTCTACGATGACCGGGCCTCCCAATTGGCGCGGTCCATCAAGCCTTCGCCTCGCGGAGAACTGGAAATCACTGATTTGAACCGCGCCTACCTGCGCGAAGGGAATTTGAACGTCGAGCGCTTAGGACGGGGTACGGCGTGGCTCGATACGGGCACGCACAATTCGTTGCTTGATGCCGGCGTGTTCGTGCGGATCATCGAAGAGCGACAAGGCCTGAAAGTGGCTTGCGTGGAAGAGGTTGCCTGGCGTATGGGATTCATTGACGCAGTTCAGCTCAAGGAGCTGGCTTTACCCCTGCAAAAAAGCGGATACGGAGAATACTTGTTACGCATTCTGCGCGATGAGCACCGGCCGTGAAGTTTCTCAAGACTCCCATCGAGGGTGTGGTTCTCATCGAACCGCAAGTTTTTGGCGATGATCGCGGTTTTTTTATGGAGAGCTGGCAGGCAGAAAAGTTTCATGCAGCCGGCATCGATGCGAATTTTGTTCAGGACAACCACAGCAGGTCGACGCAATGGACTCTGCGCGGCATGCACATGCAGTTCGAGCACACGCAAGGAAAACTGGTGCGGGTCACCTCGGGCGCCGTCTTTGACGCCATGGTCGATTTGCGGCGCAGTTCGCCGTCCTTCGGGAAATGGTGGGGGACCGAATTGTCCGATAAGAATCACAAAATGCTATGGGTGCCGCCGGGTCTTGCGCATGGGATGCTGGTCACTTCGGCGTCAGCGGATTTTTTGTACAAATGCACCGATATTTACAGTCCATCTCACGAGCGGACGTTGGCGTGGGACGACGAGACAGTGAACATCGAGTGGCCCATTCCGCGCGACGTTCAACCAAAACTATCGGCCAAGGACACTCAGGGTAAGAGTTTCGCTGAGATCGAGAAGTTTCCATGAGAGTGTTGGTGCTGGGCGGCGGCCAGATCGCGAAGGCGGTCGCTGAGGCAACTCCTGTGCAACATGAGGTCGCGAGCCGAACTCACGCCGAACTCGATATCCTTGACGAAGGCGCTCTCACAAGTGCGCTGGCGAAGCTTAAGGCAGATTGGATCGTCAACGCGGCGGCGTATACGGCCGTCGATCTCGCCGAAGACGAAGCTGCGAAGGCGATTGCCGTCAACGACACGGCCGTGGCTTCGTTGGTTCGAACAGCGGCCACCGCACGGTCCAAGTTGCTGCACCTGTCCACGGATTTTGTGTTCGATGGTGGATCTAAACGCGCCTACAAGCCATCCGACCAGACCAACCCTTTGAGCGTCTACGGGGTCAGCAAACTCGGTGGCGAGCGTCATGTGGTTGCGGGTGGTACGGGAATCGTGTTGCGCACATCTTGGATATACGCCGCCGAAGGGAAGAACTTTGTCTTGACGATGCTGCGTCTGATGCGTGAAAAGGAGCAAATAAACGTCGTCTGCGACCAGATCGGTGCGCCGACTTGGGCGGCAAGCACTGCCGCGGCCATTTGGGGCCTGATCGACGCGAAGGCGGCCCCCGGAATTTATCACTGGACCGATTTGGGTGTGGCAAGTTGGTACGACTTCGCGGTGGCGATTCAGGATGAGGCGCTCGCGCGAGGCCTCCTTTCCCGCGCGATACCGGTATTGCCTATTTACAGCAGCGAGTACCCCACGAAGGCGCAGCGACCGGCGTTCAGCGTTTTGGATAGCGCGGCGACGCGGTCGCTGCTCAAGCTGCCCGCGATTCATTGGCGGCACAATTTGAGGATGATGTTAGATGAGCTTCGAGCCGCGTAACCTGTTCATTACGGGAGGTGCGGGTTTCATCGGCTCGAACTTCGTGCACCACTGGTTGGCCAATACCCGCGAGGGCAGGGTGGTGGTCTTCGACGCTCTTACCTATGCGGGCAATCTTGATAGTCTTTCGGACATCGCAAACAACCCGCGCTATTTGTTTATCCGAGGCGATATTTGCGACGAGGATAAAGTGCGCGGGTTGCTCGCTCAGCACCAGATCGACACCCTGGTGCACTTTGCCGCGGAATCTCACGTCGATCGATCCATCTTAGGTCCCGACGATTTCATCAGAACCAATGTGGTCGGCACGCATTCACTGCTCAAGGCTGCCAAGGCACTGTGGATTGACGAGAGGATCGTGCCGGAGCACCGCTTTCACCATGTCTCCACCGACGAGGTCTACGGGTCGCTGGGTCCCGATGATGCGCCCTTTCACGAAGACAGCCCCTACGCACCCAACTCACCCTACTCGGCAAGCAAGGCCGCATCCGACCATCTGGTGCGCGCTTATCATGAGACCTACGGGCTCAGTACGACGGTTACCAATTGCTCCAACAACTATGGGCCCTATCATTTTCCCGAGAAATTGATTCCGCTGACCATCGTCAACATTCTGCTTGGCAAGGCGCTGCCGGTTTATGGTGACGGTCTGCAGATTCGGGACTGGCTGCATGTTGAGGATCATTGTGCGGCGATCAAGCTGGCGCTCACCAAAGGCGAGCCCGGCGCCGTGTACAACATCGGCGGCAATAGCGAGACGACCAATATTCACATCGTACGGAGCCTGTGCGACCTGCTCGATGCGAGGCTGAATACACATCCAGAGTATCGGGCCGCATTTCCGTCCTCGCCCGCTTTTAATGGAACAAAAGCTGTCCAATTGATTACCCACGTACGCGACCGGCCCGGGCACGACCGGCGGTACGCCATCGACTATTCGAAGGCATCTCAAGACTTAGGCTATGCACCGGCTCGGAACCTTGAAAGCGGGCTGCGGTCCACGGTGGACTGGTATTTGCAGCAGGTGCAATGGTGGCAGGATTTGTTGGGCCGAGACTACGCGGCTTGGCTGCGTCAGAACTACGATCGCTGACAATCTGGCGCAACCATGGCGCGGAGTCGCTGGGCGCCGGCCCAACGATAGGGTCGCGGGATGGTGCTTTAGTATACAATTTCGCGGCAGCGGGGTTGGCCTGAAATTCATAAGTTCCAAAGGGTCTTTCAAGAAATGAGAGTTGTGTTTTTCGCGGCTTGCAGGAAGCTGACCAAATTTCTGAGCGCCGCGATCGCGTTGACATTGATTGGGGCAGTCGTAGTGGCACAGACTCCCACCGCTCCCACCCAAGACCAATTGAACATCTTCAAGAGTCTGCCCCAGGATCAGCAGGACGCGCTGATGCAAAGCCTGCTCGGCGGCAAGGGGGATGCGACAAGCAAGAAAAGCGATTCACAGCTAGACTCGCCCGAGACCGTGCAGAAGAAGAACGACCGCACCGGTCAGCGGCAACAGGAAGAAACTAACGATAAAACAAAGGATGGACGCACGCTGCGCAAGTCGGACGAAGACCCGGAACTGCGTGCGGACGACACCGTTCTGATCGATTTGACTCCGATAGAACTCGACAAGGACGGCAATCTAATAGTCCACAACCCAAGCAATCAGACAGGGGGATCCGTTACCCCCAATGCCAACTTAACCGCCGGAGCCGCTGCTAACGCCGCCGAATCCGCTGCTAACAAGAACCCCCCGGCCAGCGACTACGGCCGCCTGCGCATTGAGCAGCGAACGAAA
>DATNKC010000161.1:0-5522 GCA_035603615.1 Steroidobacteraceae bacterium
CACGCACAGGACCCGGATCATTGGCGCGATATGCATTTTCAGGTGCAAGGATTGGCGGTCGCCCAGATGCAGGCGGCGTTTCTGGACAACTGGATCAAGTCCACCGGTAACGTATTGCACGGGGACGCTTACTTTCCGGCATTGACTGCGGTCGGCAGCCAGGAGATGCAGATGTTCATCAGTTCGCCGGATGGCGGCGCCGACAGCATGCGTCTGATGTACCTGACGGCAATCACCGCGGCCGATCGGACGATCGATATTGAAGCAGCTTATTTTATACCTGACACACTGATGATCCGCGAACTTAAGAGCGCGCGGGCGCGCGGTGTCAGAATACGCGTTCTCGTACCCGACAAATATCTTGATTCCGAGACCGTGCGCATCTCCTCGAAGCGGGGCTGGGGTCGGCTGCTGGAAAGTGGCGTCGAAATCTATGTCTATGAGCCGACCATGCTTCACTGCAAAATGTTGATCTTCGATCGATTCATGGTTTCCGTCGGGTCAACGAATTTCGACATGCGCTCATTTGAACTCAATGACGAAGCCAGCCTGAATGTCTACGATGCGCCCTTCGCGCAACAAATGACCAACGTCTTCGAGCGTGACCTGACCTCCTCGGTGAGATATACCTACGAGCGGTGGCGAAACCGCTCTTGGGGGCAAAAAGCGGCGGAGGCGGTGCTCCTTCCAATCAGATCGCAACTCTGACGGCGAGGTCAAAGTCCTCATGGGCATGGGCACGGGCGCTGGCGCTGGCGCTGGCGCGAGCCAGCTTGCATCAGTGATCGCCGGAATTATCCGTCAGGCGCACGGTTTGCAGGTTTAGTTTTTTGCGCAGTTCGCTGACGTCGGCCACCGCCACCGGCGCCGCTTGATTGCCCCAACTGTTGCGAATATAGGTCGAAACATCGGCAATCTCCTGATCGGTGAGTTTCCACGCGAAACTCGGCATGCCCAAAGGCGAGGGGCGCGATGCACTGACGCCGATGCGCGTGCCCCCCAGAATCAAATGCTCGAGCCCGGTGGGATCAGGTTGCTGCAGCATGGCGTCCTTGCCAAGCGGCGGAAACAGCCTCGATTGGCCGACTCCGTTATCCAGATGGCAGGATGCGCAGGCGTCGGAATATATTTCCGCGCCGCGGCGCATCGCGCCCGCGTCAGGCGAAGAGGCTGCAACGCTCGGACTCGCGGGCTGACTTTTGAGATAGACGGCGATCGCGCGCCGATCCGCATCGCTGATAAACGATGTGGAATAACTGATGACATCCGCCATGGCGCCGCCCGCGGCCGCATGCGCATTGCGGCCCGATGCCAGGAACTCGGCGATATCGTCGACGCTCCAATCCCCCAAGCCAATGCGTGTATTGCCGGTGAGGTCAGGCGCAACCCAATTATCGAGTTTCCCGCCCTGCAGTTCCTGCTTGGATTTGTCGGCGCCGAGGGAATTCTTGGGCGTGTGGCAGGCGCCGCAGTGGCCGAGGCCATTGACGAGGTAGGCGCCCCGATTCCACTCCGCTGACTGCTCAGGATCGGATTGAAAATTGTGGCTGTCGAGGAACAGCGTATTCCACGCACCGACGAGCGTGCGAAAATTGAGAGGGAAAGCCAGGTCGTTTTTCGGTGGGGTGTAGTTGACCGCAGGCAGAGTCATTAAAAAGGCAAAAATCGCGTCATCGTCCTCGCGGCTCACCCGTCTGAACCAAGGATAGGGAAAAGCAGGATAGAGATCCTCGCCGTGCGCGCCTTTGCCGTCGTGCATCGCGCGGAAGAACTGATCGCTGCTCCAGGCGCCGATGCCAGTGTCGCGGTCCGGTGTGATATTGGACGTGTAGATGAGCCCAAATGGAGTGTTGAGGGCCAGCCCCCCTGCGAACGCTTCGCCGCCCTCGCGCAAATGGCAGGAGATGCAGTCGCCCGCCGCCACCAGATACTGGCCGCGGCGAACCTGCGCCGCGTTGGGCGCGGAATCATCGAAGCTTTTGGAAAGCAGTCCCTGTGGGGTGACGGCGGAACTGGGGTGCGCCGGCAACGGCAGCATCTGGCTCACCGCGAAACCCGCTACGCTCAAGACCGCCAGGGATCCGCTCAGTAATACTATTCGCAACGTGCTTGGACGGCGCATGGCTCTACCCTCTCACCAAAGGTCCGGGCGACTTGAGGTACTGCGACTTGATCGCGTCGGCCGACATGTAGGCGAGCGCTGCCAGGGTGGCCGTGGGGTTGTAGCCCGCGTTTTGCGGAAACGCCCCGGCACCCATGGAGAAAACATTGGGCACATCCCAGGACTGCAGATATTTATTGACCACGCTGTTCTTGGGGTTGTCCCCCATGATGGCGCCGCCCGTGTTGTGCGTGGTCTGGTAGGGCGTGACGCTCCAGGAACCGGTGCGTCGGTTCAACTTGATCTCGCGCGGATTCATGGCCTTCGCCACTTCGGCTGCGCGGTCGGTCAGGTAATCCGACATCTTGTGATCATTCTCTGTGAAATCGAATGTCATGCGCAGCATGGGGCGGCCATGAATGTCGCGGTACGTGGGATCGAGGTCCAGGTAGTTGCCGCGGGCGCTCATGCATGAGCCATGGATGCTCAGCGAAAAGGATCGCAGGTAATTTTTCGCCGCCGCGTGTTTCCACTCGAGCCCCCAGGCGGGTGTGTTTTGCGGCGTATAGATCATTTCGATCGGGCGCCCACCGGTGACCATGCCCGCGATGTACGCGCCGCCGATGAAGCCCAAGCCGCCGTGGTCGAAATTATCGCCGTTGAAGTCGTCAATGACGGTGGCGAGCGCGCCCGCCCCGATGAAGGGATTCATGAGCTTGTCCTCGAAGAAGACGTTCACCGATGACATGGTTTGGTAGGCGTAGTTCTTGCCAACGACGCCTTCGCCCGTTTTTGGATCGTACGGCTTGCCGATACCCGACAGCAGCAACAGGCGCACGTTCTGCAGCACGTACGCCGAGAGGATCACCATCTCAGCCGGCTGAAAGAATTCCTCGCCGGCGCTGTTCACGTAGGTAACGCCGGTCGCGCGCTTTTTATCGGCCGTGAGCTCGACCCGCAGCACTTCGCATTCGGTCTTGAGCGTGAAATTCGATTTTTGCAAGAGGTAAGGCAGCACCGTGGTCTGCGGACTGGCCTTCGAATAGTTGCCGCAGCCGAATTTTTCGCAGAATCCACAATAGGTGCAGGCCCCCATCTGCGCGCCGAGGGGGTTGGTATAGGCCTGAGACATGTTTCCCGTCGGGTGCGGGAAGGGATGGCGTCCTAGCTCCGCGGCCGCTTTGCCGAACAGCGTTGGCCCATAGGTCTGCAGCATCGGTGGATTAGGATATTCGTTCGACCGCGGCCCCTCGAACGGATTGCCGCCGGCTTGGATCTGGCCGTGAAGATTCCCGGCTTTGCCGCTCGTGCCGCACAGTTGATCGAATTGATCGTAGTGCGGTTCCAACTCCTCGTACGTGACGCCCCAGTCTTGGACGGTCATGTCATACGCTGAGACAGCCTTCTTGCCGTAGCGCTTCTCGTTGTGGCTCTTGGTCAAAAAATCCGTGGGCAAGAAACGCCAGATCTGTCCGTTCCAATGGACACCGCCGCTGCCCACGCCGGTGCCAAGGAGAAACGAACCCAAGTGGCGCATGGGCAGCGCTTCTTGGTTGACATTGTTGCGGATCGTGAGCGTGTCGTCCGAGACATTCTGAAACAAATGGTGGCGCCACATGTAGCGCAACTCATCCTGCGCAAATCCCGTCGCAAAATCCGTGGGCGTATCGCGCCAGGGGCCGCGCTCGAACGCGACGACATTCAAGCCCGCGTCGCACAACTGTTGCCCCATGATGGCGCCGGTCCAGCCGAAACCCACCAACACTGCATCTACCGGTTTGAGCGTGGTTGCCATTCAAGTCTCCCATCCGGGGCGGCCCTTGAATCCGACCGGCGGAAAAGGCACACGCTCGCCGTGGCGAGTTACCCAATCCTTGTAGTTATAGTGAGCCCCTGGAAAGCCGATCATCTTCCATGCGCCCATATCCTTGTTGCCGCCATAGATGGGATCGGAGAAATAGCCTTCCTTGGTATTTTGCAGAAACATGGCGAAGAACGATTTAGCGTCGACGCCCCCGTCGAGCTTCACCTCGCCGCTCTCCAACCCTTTCAATAATTTGTCCTGATCGGCGGCGGCGAGCTTTGCGAATGTCGCGGCGCCTAAGTTTGCGCCGACGTATTGATCGATCGCGGCGATGGCGGCGCGATAGAGTTGTGCTGGACTGAAGCGGCTTTGATAGCCCTGTTCGGGCGTGCCTTTCGGCCAAGGTCCGCCGAGATAATAGTGATCACCTCTGCCGAAGGGTCCCGCCAGCTGACGATCCAGAAAGAAGGGCACGTTAGCCTCGACCGCACCGGGTCCGACCTCATCGTTGGGGATCAGCCGTGCGACCGCTGCTTCAATAAATGTCGCTTCGACGGGCGTGAAGTAGGTGTATCCGGAACCGGTCGCGCCCGGCGGAGCATCCGCGGTTCCTTCTTTCCACGGCACGGCACCGCGAATGGTTTGCGGGGGTGCGCCCAATTCTCCATCGTGCAGGGCGGTGGCCGCCGCGGTGCCCGCGATTCCCGCCGCCACGCCGCCGACGAGCAATTGCCGGCGCCGGAGATTCACTTTGGTAACCATAAAAAATCCTTATATCCGTGGCCGCGGATTCTTGGGTTTGTTAGTTTTTCGAGCCGGGAAACGACGCTGAACTTCATTTCCGGAATCGTCAATAGGACAATCACTGAAGAATTAGAACCCATATCGCCGCGAACTGATTGCGTAATCTTGCTGCAATTTGTAAAACTTTCACGGCAGCCGCGCCAGTGATCCAAAGTATCATTGACTCAAGTGTCGGTTGATCTGCTGCTCCCACTGCTTTCCGGCGACGCGGTCGGCCGCGGCCATGTTTTTCACGAGTTCATTTGCCGCATCGGCGAGCGCCGTCCGCTCGTAAACCACGCGGATGGCGGTGGAGTCTCCCTTGGGCATGAGATCAAGCGTGATCACCGTGACGACCACCTCCGGAATCACATACACATATTGAATCCGCCTTCCTATCGGGTCGAATGCGGTATTCACCCAGACGGCATTCTTTTCTCCCTGCCTGACCACAAAAACCATCCCTGCTTGGTCGAAAGCCTTCTGCGGCCAGAGAAAGACCGGTTCCCAATCCTCAGCCCACGCACGTTCCTTATCCGCGCCGAAGAGCGGCCAGGCAATTTCGAAGGGCGCGTTCGCGATCAACGAAAACTGCTCTCGCGTGTGCAGCAGCGGCGGGGCGCTCATGGCCGTTCCTTTAATTGATGGCTGTCGCCGGAGCGAAGCGTCAAACGATAGATTTTTTTTAATTCGGCGATCTGCGCGAGCGTTTCTTTGGAGAATGCGGTCTTCCCCTCAAAGGCGTGAAGTACGAGTCCTTCGAGCAGATCGCCGACGGAAAGATCTTTGAGTTCCGCCAGGGCCTTCAGCACTTTCAAGAGCCGTTTCTCAATC
>DATNKC010000162.1:0-5022 GCA_035603615.1 Steroidobacteraceae bacterium
ATTCCCGGTTTTGGTTGTCAAACCCCGCCCCGAGTTCGCTCGGGGTTTTTTTTGGTGCGTGCCGGGGTATTTTCCTAAGTGTCGGGCAACCTGAACCAGCAGTTAAAGGCAATGGTGATGCGCTCACCTTCACCCTCGAAAGGCTTGACGTCATGCAGCACCCAGGATGGGAACATCACAAGTTGGCCCGGTGCGAGGGTCAGTTGCGCCACTCCAGTTGCGTACGGCCGTTTCATTTTGATGTTGGCGGGGTCCTGATACATGCCGCTCACCAGCATTGGGCTGACGAAGCTCAACTGGCCACTGCCCGCCTTGCCCGGATCGCTTCTGCCCGGATCGACGCAGTACACGCCGCTCCAAGAAGCATTCGGATGATTGTGCAGGCCGAAAAAGCCACCGCGGCGCGTAACATGAAACCAAGAGTCGTTGAAGATTTCCAATCGATTGACGGTCGCCAAGTCATAGCCGTTCAATCCGGCTACGAACGATAGCAGCTGATTCCAGCAGAAGGCCTTCAACTCCTGAATCGCCGGGTCGTTGACGCGAAATAGATCGAAATGGCTTTCGTATACCGCGTCATTGCGCTGCGTGATCGGTCGCGGATTGGATCCGCCGCCGTCCTTTTCGTGCTGGAAGACGTAGCGCTTGAGCCCTGCATTCAGGCGTTGCTGTTCGGGGTGTACCGCGAGCGAGAAAGGCACGGCAAACATGATCATCAGTTCGGGCGGTCGAAACATCATTTCGTTTGGGCTTCCGGGTAACGCTCGACCAAGTTCCCGAGAGCTTCCTTCAAGGGTCCGAGCCAGGGCTCGAAATTGCGCCATTGATCCACACCTTGCGCAAAGATCGGTTGGCGTACCTGTTCGGCGCTCGCTGTTTGGACAACTCGGCGGGTCTCATAAAAACGCAGGCATTGATCCTCGAACGGCAACTGACAGTATTCCAGCAAGCGCTGCACCTCGCCTGGCAGGTCCGCGACCACGCGCTCGTAGTAGACGCGATGAATCCGGCCCGGCAGCACCGCATCATAGTGCGCCATCAACTCGACGTAATCGGCGTAGAAGCGCGCCAAGTCCATCTGGTCATAGGTGAACAGTTGCCCCGACGCGAAATGCTGCTTGAAGGCGGAGAAACAACTCCCGAGCGGATGGCGGCGCGCATCGATGATCGCGGCGCGCGGGAACATCAGGTGGATGAGGCCGATGTGCAGGAAATTGTTCGGCATCTTGTCGATGAATCGCGGCGCTCCGCCACGGCGGTAGATCCTCGTCTCCTCGAGATAGCGGTCCGCCAGCGCCCCGACGCGCGCGGCATCCAGGGAGCACAGCGCCTCAAAAAACCGGCTCTCATCCGCCTCGCCATTCTTCGTCGCCAATCCGCGGGCAATCGCGGGCATCTCCGCCAGCTCGCGTGTGCCTTCGACCTGCGAATGGCTCGCCAGAATCTGTTCCAGCAACGTCGAGCCGGCGCGCGGCAGCCCGACGATGAAAATCGGATCCGAAGCCTGCGAGCCGAAATGCGCGCGTTCGGCGAAGAACTCCGGGGTGTAGATTTCCTTCGAGCGCCGCACGTGCGACGAAGTCTTACCGGAATCGTAATTGACCTTCGAGCGGCGAAGTGCATTGCCGGCCGCATAGTGTTCGAAGGATTCAGCGAAACGGCGCTGGTCCTCGAGTGCTTTGCCGAGGGCGAACTCGAGATCCACGCGATCATTGGGCTTGAGATCTTCGCGCTGCAACGCCGAGCGCATCGCGTCGATTTCAGCCGCGTCGAAACGAAACGTCTTGAGGTTTGCCAGGCTCCAGTAGGTATCGCCCCGGGCGGCGTCAAGGGCAATAGCTCTGCGATACGCGGCAATGGCATCCTGCGAGCGTCCGGCCGCGTTGAGCTCATGGCCATAGTTGAGCCACTCCGCGTAGCCGGCATTCGGCTCGGCGGCGAGCGCTCTCAAGGTCTCCAGAGCCTGTGCGAACTGCCCGGTCATGCTGAACGCGGACGCCGACAGGTCCCGGTAGAGTCGATTCTTCGGATCGACCCGCAGCAAGCGCTCCACCAAAGGCAATGTACCAGCCGGCTTCTGCTGCTTCAGCAACAGCCGCGCGAGATCATGGCGAGCTGCGGAGTCGCCGGGTGCCAGGTCCAGCGCCTGGCGCAACACCCTCTCGGCTTCCACATAGGCTTCACGCCGCCCGAGTGCATCGGCGAGCATGCGCATCGCCGCCACATCCTGAGGCGCATCGCGAAGGATCCGCCGCAGCATCGCCTCGGCGGCGGCAACTCGGTTGCCGGCGAGCGCCGCCCCCGCCTCGGTGAGCTGCCAGGGCTGGGGTGCGAGGTCGGCGTAGCGCTGGTAGGCTAAGTCGGAGCCGTGTTCATCGCCGGTAGCGGCGAGGTGGGAGGAAAGTTCGCGCCAACCTTCCGCCAATTCCGGTTCGATCGACAGCGCTTCGCGCAACGCGGCCACCGATTCGGCCACGCGTCCTGCGTCGCGGTAGGCGCGTGCCAGTTCTAGGCGGATCAGGCCTGCTGCCGGCTGCGAGCGCGCCAACGCTCCCAGCACCTCGACTGCGAGCGCTACATCTCCCGCCTTGCGGGCGGCGGTGGCGAGCAGCAGACTCGCTGCCGTGTTGTCCGGATTATCCTTAAGAATCTCGCCGGCTGCCCGGGCCGCGGCAGCCGGGTCCGTATCCAGCAATGCGGACGCCGACATCAGCTTTAAATTCAGGTCCGCAATCGAAGCCATGTTCCAACGATGCGGGGACCCCGGCGCATTTGTCAATCTGGCGCCAGTCGCCCCAGGTAGAATCGTGACTTTCGCCGGCGTTCCGGCGTTTGAGGAGAACTATGAGTCAGCCCAATCCTGTGGCGTTGGACGAGGCCACTATCGCCCGCACACTGCAGGCCTATCGGGAGGCGGCGGCCGCGGGCCGCAGCGCCGAATCCGAGCAGCTGCTGGTGCGGGTGGCGGAGCGCGCACCCGGCCATCCCGCCGTGCTCAATGAATTGGGGGTGGTCATGATGAGCCGCAACGAATACGAAAAGGCGTACTCGCTTTTCAGCCGTGCCGCCCAGACCGACCCGGGCCATGCACAACTGTGGTCGAATCTTGCCGGCAGCTTGCGAATGCTCGGCCGGCGTGAAGAGGAGCGAGAAGCACTGGAGCGCGCCCTGAGCATCGAGCCGCGCCATCTTGCGTCGCTGCTGCAGAAGGCAAGCCTGTTGGAAGATCTCGGCGATGCACGCAATGCTGCGCGCGCCTATCAACATGCGCTGCTGAGTCTACCCCCGAATGCGGTCGCGCCGCCGACCCTCCAGGATCTGCTCAAACACGCGAAGGAGGCCGTCGCCGCGGATCAGGCAGCGCTCAGCGCGGCCATTGAGGAAAAGCTGGCCGGCATCCGGGCGCGCCACGGCGGCAAGACGCAATCGAGGGTGGACAAGTGCCTGGAGCTGCTCAGCGGCCGGCGCTCGGCCTATTTCCCCCGCCCGACCTTCATGTACTTTCCGGAAATCCCCGCATTGGAATTCTTCGAGCGTGACGATTTCCCGTGGCTGGATGCCGTCGAGGCGGCCACCGACGACATACGAACTGAACTGACCAATGTTCTGATCGCCGATCGGCCTGGCTTGCAGCCCTACATCGACTACCCGGCCGGAGCTCCCATCGATCAGTGGAAAGAGCTGAATCATTCTCGGCGCTGGAGCGCTTACTTCCTATGGAACCAAGGCACGCCGGAGCCGGCGCACATCGCGCGCTGCCCGCGGACCATGGCGGCACTCGCGCACATCCCGCGTTGCGAAGTGGCGGGCCGGGCGCCGACGGTATTCTTTTCCATCCTCGATCCCAAGACGAAAATTCCGCCGCATACGGGCGTCACCAATACGCGGATAACGGTGCATTTGCCGCTGATCGTTCCGCCGGATTGCAGCTTTCGCGTCGGCGGCACCACGCGCGAGTTCGAAGTTGGAAAAGCCTGGCTGTTCGACGACACCATCGAGCATGAGGTCTGGAACAACTCAGATGCACCCCGCGCTATTCTGATTTTCGATATTTGGAACCCATTCTTGAGCGAAGCAGAACGCGACATGGTGCGCGCCGCCACGGAAGTGGTCGGCAGCTACTATCAACTGCCGACGGAGGTCTCGCCATGACGATGACACATACAAGGCGCCTGGCCCTGAGCACGGCGATTTTGGCTGCCTGCGCCGCGGGTGGCGCGCTTGCCGACGATCCCAATGGGCTGACGCAATGCAGCAGCATAGCGAACACCGCCGAACGCCTCGCCTGCTATGACAGACTCGCGGGTCGCGCTTCTGCAAAGGCGCCGCCCTCCTCCCCGGCAGCCGCCGCGCCTGCGGCGGCATCGGCGGCGGCACCTGCGGCCGCACCTGCGGCCGCACCTGTCAACGCAGCACCGGTAGCTGCAGCACCGGCGGCTGCAACGCCGATGCCGGCAGCGGCCTCCACGGCGCACGATTTCGGCCTTAGCAAGGTACAAAAGGAACGCGCCGACGGCGCCGCCTCCAGCTCCCCTGCTGAAATCAAATCCATCACGGCTCGGGTGGCCGGGTTCCGAAAGGGGCCGAGTGGGCGACCCCGGGTATTGTTCGACAACGGCCAGACATGGGAATACGAGGAAGATGGCGACTATTTGCTCGCCATCGGCGACTCCGTCACGATACGGCGCGCAAGCCTCGGTTCGTTCTTATTGGTCACGCCCTCAAAACTCGTCCACCGAGTGCGCCGCATCCGCTAGCAGCTGCGCCAGGCGCACTGAGCACCTCCGAGTGGGTGCGCCCTGCCGGGCCGCACCCAAAAAAAACGGCGGGCTTTTGGGGCCCGCCGTCCGAGTATCAAAACTTGCGTTCTGATGGATGCGTTTAGAACTTCGCCTCCAGATGCACATACAAGAAGCGACCGGTCGGATCGTAGGTCTGCACCCACGTGTTGTTGTTGCAGGCGCCTACCGGGCAGTTCGCCGACAGAATCACCGGCGGGTCCTTGTCCAGCACGTTGTTGGC
>DATNKC010000163.1:0-16478 GCA_035603615.1 Steroidobacteraceae bacterium
CGCTCTTCAAGGAGCGCATTCTCGGCGCGCGCCAGCAACCGCTCATGAACCTCGGCCAACCCTATGCGGGCATCGGCATCCGCGGGATTGCGCGCCTGGAGTTGGAGATAGAGCTGCAAGGCGTTGTCGCCCGCAGGTTCCGTCAGGCGATTCGCGGCCAACGCCGCCGCGGCGCGAGCCAGAACGGTCGATTCAACCGCCGCGGGTTTCGCGGTTTCAGTTGGGTTAGGCGGTGCGGGCTCCTCGCCGCTGCTTCGATGCGCTATCCAGGCAATGGCGCCGACGATGAGCAGCGCGGCGACTGCGCCGCCTATCAGCCACAAGTGGCTCGTCGGCGATGCGGATTGGCGCACCGGAGTCTCCGCCGCACGCTGCCGTTGACTCTCGTATTTTTTGATCGCCGCTTCGGCAAACAATTTCGCCCTTGCAGGAGACATCGGCTTGTGGATGAAGCGATACACCAATCCCGCGCTGATCAATCCGGCGAGCGATGTCTCATCATCGCGATGGCCTGCGGCGACGAGCACCAGATCGGGGAACTGACGCTTGATTTGCTCGACGAAGATTCGGGCGTTGTCATGCAGGGTCTGGACATCGAGCACGACGATGCCCACTTCGCCTGCGACCAGAAGATCGCTGACTTTATCGGCGGATGGGACGTGCCAGAGGCGCCTGGCGCCGCCCACTGCCTCGCGCAGGGTTTGCAAAAAGGCGTCGTCCGAAGTCAAAACGACGAGCTCGATGATATCGCTCGCGAGGCTGAACTTCAGCGCGTCCAACGTGCCGCCGTCCTCGTCAGAAGCTAGCACCAACTGTTTCCTTTCATGCGGGACCTAGTTATGACTTGGACGCGGCGTCGATACCGCAATGCAGCAACGTGCTGACGACGCTTCGGCTAGTGTCATTCAACGAGCGACGCTATACGATACGGAGTCTCAGGCGGCAGACAATGTCTGTTGCGCTGCGTCAATTAAGTTCTGTGACTGGCTGCTCACTTAAGGAGCGGGCCGCTCGGGGGGTCATTGGGCGCGTCAATCGGTATCACGTCGAAGCTAGCTGCGGAGCAGCGTCCAGCCCTGGAGCAACTGCTGTTTTTCAACGTAAACCAGCATCGCGTACGAGTCGGCATTCAACAGTCCATCGATACCTATGGCGTGCCGGAAATCTATGAGCAGGACGGCGGTCTGCGGGTCCGTGTCGGCGACATCGACGGAGTCCAAACCCTGTTCGCGATTTCCGACGAAGGAAGGCCGGTGGGCGTCGCCGTTTTCGTTCGTTCGGCGCACGAGCGCTTTGCTGTTTTGCATCTCGGCGTGGATCCACGCTTGAGTTTGACGTCGGATCAAAGCACGCGCGTCTTGCTCAAGCTCATGCACGAAATACGCAGCACGGCGCGCCGCACGCGGGGAGTCGATTGCATTGAATTGGTCTACAAGGTTCGTCACGCCGTGCGGCTGCACGGTTAATTCAACAGGGGATGCGATGTCTAGCATGAACTGTGGGCGCAAGCTCATTCTCGCCGCGAGCGTTCTGGCAATGATTTCAGCGGCGCCCGCCGTGCTGGCCGCCGACTCCAAGAAGGCCGCTGACTCTCAGAAAGTCGAGCGTTTGCCGCTGCCGGATGGCAACGACTTTCCGATTTCTTCGGCGGTCACGGTCAAAGCCGGGGTCGACACGTATTTCTTGAGCGGCGCGCTCGCACCGGTGGTCAATAAGGATGCGCCGAAGGGCAGCGTCGCCGCCTATGGCGATACGGAAACCCAAACCGTCGGTGCGCTCAACGCAATCAAAGCGACGCTCGCGCGCCTTGGGTTAACCATGCGCGACGTGGTGAAAATGAATATTTTCCTGGTGGGCGATCCGGCCAAGGACAATAAGATGGATTTCGCCGGCATGATGACGGGATACAAGCAATTCTTTGGCACGGCCGAGCAACCCAACAAACCTTCTCGAAGCGCGGTGCAGGTCGCGGCCCTGGCGGCGCCTGGAGCGCTGATCGAGATCGAGGTCATTGCCGCCAAATCGCACTGATCTTTGATCCGTGGCGATCGATCGTCGGAAACTGAAGGCGCAGCGGCATGCCGACGGGAAGTTGCGCTGCGCTTGGTGTCCTGCCGATCCCTTGTATGTCGCCTATCACGACACCGAATGGGGTGTGCCGGTGCGCGCCGACCGTGCGCTGTTCGAGATGCTCTGCCTGGAAGGCGCGCAGGCGGGCTTGAGCTGGATCACGGTACTGCGCAAGCGCGAGACTTATCGGCAGGCTTTCGATGACTTCGATGCCGAGAAGATGTCGCGCTATACCGCCGTGAAGCGCCGCCGCCTGCTGCAAGACCCCGGGATCATCAGGAATCGGCTGAAGGTGGATGCCTTCATTGCGAACGCCCGCGCTTACCTCGAGATTCGCACCTCTCCGGGCTCCTTCAGCGACTACATCTGGCAGTTTACCAATGGCCGGGTGCTGCGCCGCCGGCCTCTCTATCTCGGTGGGATTCCGCAGTCGACGGCCCACAGCGATGCGATGAGCAAGGACCTTAAGCAAAAAGGATTTAAATTCGTCGGGACCACTATTTGCTACGCCTTCATGCAGGCTGTGGGAATCGTGAATGAACATCAACGTTACTGCTGGCTGGCCGGCAAAGAGATCATCAATGGTTAATCGGGTTTCGATGGCTGTGACTTTTTCCGCCGCGGCGCTGCTCGCTCTCTGCGCCGCCTCATCAGGCTCAGAGACAGCGAAGCCGGCGTTCAAGCCGATGGATGTGTTCGATCTTCAATGGGCGGCGGATCCGGAAGTCTCGCCCGATGGCCGCAACATTGCCTACGTGCGCATGGGATACGACGTCAAGACCGACCGCGCGCGGGGCACCGTCTGGTTGGTTGGCGTCGATGGCAAGAATGAGCGGCCGCTGTCGGGGGCGCCGACCAGCGGCTCGCCGCGCTGGTCGCCCGACGGCACACGTATCGCGTACATCGCACGCGCCGCCGACGGCTCGGCGCAGCTCTTCATGTATTGGGTGGCGAGCGGCGTCAGCGCGCCGATCAGCAACTTTACCGAAAACCCCAGTGCGTTGGCCTGGTCGCCGGACGGCCGCTGGCTCGCCTTTATGATGTCGGTGCCGCAGGAACGAAAGCCGCTGAAAGTGGAACTGCCGGAGACGCCAAAAAACGCCAAGTGGGCGGATCCCCCGAAGCTGATCGACCGGATGGTTTTCCGGGCTGACGGCGAGGGCTACCTGCCCAGCACCTTCAGCCAGCTATTCCTGGTTTCCGCCGACGGCGGCGCCGCGCGTCAGTTGACGCACGGTGATTTCGACCATCAAGGACCACCGGCCTTTACCACCGATGGAACCGGGATTCTGATCAGCGCCAATCGGCGCGCGGACGCGGACTACGACCCACTGGACAGCGAAATTTACCGCGTCGACCTGGGCGATGGATCGCTGCACGCATTGACCGATCGGCGCGGACCTGACCGCCATCCGGTGCCCTCGCCGGACGGCAAGCACATCGCTTACCTGGGATTCGACGACAAGCAACTAGGCTATCAAGCGACGCAACTCTACGTCATGGACAGCGACGGCAGTCATGCGCATTCGCTTACCGCGGCCCTCGATCGCGATGCCGCCTCCCCGAGGTGGCTTAGCGATGCCAAGACGCTGGTGTTCCAGTACGAGGATCATGGATCGACCAAAATTGCCGCCATCGATTTGCAGGGCAAGATGCGCGCCCTCGCGGACGGAGTGGGCGGCGCCGATGTGACCCGGCCCTATTCCGGAGGCTCCTTTTCCATCTCGCCGAATGGCCGCTTCGCGTTCACCAAGGCGAGCGCAACGGCGCCCGCGGCGTTGGCCACGGGCACCTCCCTGCGCGACATCACAACGCTTCCGGCCTTGAGCGACAATTTGCTCTCGCAGCGCACGATCGGCGCGCTGGAGGAGGTTACTTTCGATTCCTCGGCCGATCATCGGCGCATGCAAGGCTGGATCGTGAAGCCGCCCGGATTCGACCCGGCGAAAAAATATCCCTTGGTGCTGGAAATTCACGGCGGTCCGTTCGCCATGTACGCGCCGAGCTTTGCCGCGGAGATCCAGCTGTACGCCTCCGCCGGTTACGTCGTCCTCTACATGAATCCGCGCGGCAGTACCGGCTATGGCGAGGAGTTTGCCAATCTGATTCACCACGACTATCCCAACAAGGACTACGACGACCTCATGTCGGGCGTCGACACGGTGATTGGACGCGGTTACGTCGATACGCAGCGGCTGTTCGTGACCGGCGGCAGCGGCGGTGGCGTGCTGACCGCCTGGATCGTCGGACATACCGATCGTTTTCGCGCCGCCGTGGTGGTCAAGCCGGTCATCAATTGGACCAGCTTCGTGCTCACCGGGGACATGAACAACTATTTCTACCGCTACTGGTTCGGCGAGTTTCCCTGGGACGACATGCAGGCTTACTGGAAGCGCTCGCCGCTCGCCTATGTCGGCAATGTCAAAACGCCCACGATGCTCATGACCGGCGAGGTCGACTACCGAACGCCCTCCAGCGAGGCGGAGCAGTTCTACCAAGCGCTGAAACTTCGCAAGATCGACACGGCGCTGGTGAGAGTGCCCAACGCATCGCATGACATCTCCGCGCGCCCGAGTTTGCTCATCGACAAGGCGGCCTACGTGTTGGCGTGGTTCAAGTCACACGATGTGAAGTCGCCGTAGCGAAATTTTCGCTCGCTTGCGCGCACGTCTCGCCGGTCACGGTTGTGCGGATGGCGAGCGAGCGCCATTCGCCTTCGAATTCCCGCAGGGTCAGAAGATTCGAGGCCGGCGTCGCGCCGCGCAACGCGATCGGTGCAAACCCGGGAACGTTGAGCAACTTCTTGGTCAACAGTACTGCCGCCAGCGTCGGTACTCTTGGACCGTCGCCGTTCTCGGCGACCAGCGTCCAAGTGCGGGATTGCAAACGACCGTCCTTGCCGCGGCCGCGCAGCCGAACGTGCATCGCGCCGTTATTGCTTCCAAAGCCATCGAACCAGCCGGCCAGACGTTGCATGGTTCGCGCGTGTGCCGCGAGATCGCGGATCAGGCCGATTCTCACCAGTACACCCAACACGCGCAGCGCGTGATGCACGAGCGGGACCTCGTAACCGGCGCGAACCGCGAGCTGCCTCACGGTTGGATACCGCAGGGGAATCAAGTTCGTGTCGGGTACGTCGATCAATGACAGATTGCGATGGCCCACGGGCGGCGGATATCGGTGGCGGGTGGTATCGCCCCATCCCTGCGCCCACCCCATCTTTGCCTGACGCCAGACCGGGATGGCACGACCTACGTATCCCAAGACCGAGCGCATGGTCGCCAGGCCCCGAGGCCCCGATATCCCTGGCGCGATTCCGATGTCGATTTCTTCGAGTTCGCCGAACGATGCGGCGAGATCTGCGATAACCGCGGACGACAGGGCCGGAACGGTGGATGCGCCGCTGACGACGAGAACGTTGTTCGCCTTGGCGGCCGCGTCGAGGGCGCTGACGTTTTGAACAAACTCGCGGCCGTCCGCCAGGTCCAGGTAGTGAATTCCAAGATGTATGCAGGCCTCGGCCAATTTCCGATCACGCGTCTGAAACGGGCCCACGGTATCTATCAGGACCGCCGGGTCGAGTTTCTTCAAGACGGCCGCGCTCAGGGCGCTACTGTCGATGGCGAGCGTGCGGACACCCGGTCTGAATTCTTCGTGTGCTTCAGGCAGGCGGCGTCCGGCGGCAATGATCGATAAGCCGGTGGTTTGAGCGAGCGTATGGGTAATGACACGGCCAAACGTGCCGAATGCACCCAGAATCAATACGGATTGACGCGAGACGGTCATCACGCGCTCACGCCCGCACCAGGTCCAACTCGCCGACGTAGTGCACGATGAGACCCACGCCAGGCAGTGCCGCACGCACATTGAAATAGTAGCGATTGGCATGATGCGACTCGTATCCATCGATGCCCTTGAGCCACGAGCGCGGCCATGGCAGGCCCAAGGTGCGGCCCGCCACCGCGGTCCAGCGAATCGAGCCGCCTTCCACCGAGAATTTAAACTTTAAGGTCGTGACGCCAATCGTCTCGCGCACGCAGTCGCCGGCTCGACGTAGAGTCGAGTGCATCGGTCGCGCAGTACCGAAGTACCGTGTCCAGCGTTCTCTTCCACCGTGCGTTTGCTCGAGCACGACCTTGACCGGTCCATTGTGCTGCTCATCCGGCAGCCCGCTGACCCAGCCAAACAGCCGGGGCAGCCAGCCCCAACCGCGCACCACGGTGGCTCTGCCCACCAGCGTCACCGGCCGGCGTTCATGCACGGCGCGAATCGGCGCGGCCAACAAATGCCACTCGGCCGACAGCAACGCCTGGCTGAGCGGCATATCCAAACGCTCGTCATCGGCGGTGATTTCTGCGAATTTACTCATGATGTTTGTTCCTCGCGAAAGAGCGCGATCTGATCGATCACGTGTCCGGCCCATAAGTGCGTAACGCTCAATGAGAAGCTGAATTGGCCGCTCGATTCTTCGCGGTGAATGACTTCAATCGCTCCCGGCGTCAGCCAATTTGGCAGTGACAGCTGCATGCCGAGGCAGCGAATGAAATACCCGGCGCTTCGAAACACGAGCGCTCCGTCGCTTACCGTAAGCTTCAGCCGCATTCCGACGCCGTGCGCGACGATTTCCTCGAGTCCGGTCGCGCCGCCAAATTGCTTCACCGATTGAATCACCTGCGGAAAGCGGCGGCCGCGATCGTAGACTCTCGTCCACACTTGGCCGCAGAGCTGTTCAGATCCCGTGACAATGACCGTTACCGGCACGCAGCCGCTTGCTTCGAGCGGCAGCGGCGCGCCCACCAGCCGCGCCAGCTGCGCGACCAGGCGCCCCGCCGGCGTCATATGCGTCGCGGTTACTTCTCCCAAGTAGACAATGCGCTCGCCATCGGCGAGATGCCGTGAGAATCGCCGGCGTATCGGCGCCGGCAGCTGCATCCAGGACTCACCCGCGAGGCGCGCGAATCGAGTTTCAACGGTGCGGGCTGCCGGACGCGACAAACCCAATGGCGTGTTGTCCCTGCCATCCGTGCTCTCCGTGTTGACGGGGATGGGGAGACGCTTCCGTTCCGCACGCATGACATTGTTCCCTAGCCGGGTGCCCGGCGTTTCACCATGCCGGCGCCGCGTCCCAAAAATCTGGCAATGCCGCCGCCCATCTTCATCAGCGCCGCGACCTGCGAGCGCGGCAATGCAAGCATCTGTTCGTACCAACGACTGCTGCGGTCGACGAAATCGAGCATCTCCTTGAGCCGGCCTACCGCGACTTCGCTCACGTCCCGATCGGCCGCCGCCGCCGCCAAGCAATCGCGCAGCGCCGCGGCCGCAGGGTCGAGTTCGCGCGCCTTTCGTCCGGCGGCGATGCGGGTCACGACGGCCCAAATGTCGGTCTCGGCTTCGAAAAAATCTCTGCGGTCTCCCAGGACAGGCGCGCGCCGTATCAAGTCCCAGGACTGCAGTTCACGCAAGGACGTCGACACGTTGGAACGAGCCATGCCCAGCGAAGCGGCGATCTCTTCGGCACTGAGCGGTCTTTCCGACAGGTATAGCAGGGCGTGCACCTGGCTGACCGAACGGTTGACGCCCCAGTGATCTCCCATGCTGCCCCAGTGAGCCACAAAGCGCCGCACCGACTCCGGCAGGGGCGTAGAAGTTCTTTCTTGGATTTCTGTCATGACAGAAATTACAGCACTAACGGGTAAGGCAGTCAAGCCGGGGACGTTAAGTCAAATCGGATGGCGGCCACCCGGCACCCCCGGTAGCATCGGCGTAGTGATATTGACCGGCCCAAGCACTCGTCAGGAAGGGTGAGAAGAGTCGAGGCCCTGCGGTCTTCGGGCCTCGAGTCTTCTCACCCTTCCTGACGAACGCTACACGACCCGGTCAATATCACTGCGCGGAAGTACGTCGCGCTGTCTGTCCGAAGAGGATCTTTTTTGCTTCTTCGCTCATGGTGGTATTGGAGCTGACGGCTGCGCCTTTCTCATAAGCGCGTTGCGTCGCCGGCCGCGACTTGATGGCTTCAAACCAGCGCTTCAGGTGCGGAAAGTCTTCGAGCGTTTGCCCCTGGGCCTCGTAAGGAACTATCCAGGGATAGCAAGCCATGTCAGCAATGGAATACATTCCCGCTACAAACTCGCGGTCGGCCAGCCGTTGGTTCAGTACGCCGTACAGGCGATTGGTTTCCTTCACATAGCGATCGATGGCGTAGGGAATTTTCTCGGGCGCATACCGGGTGAAGTGATGATTCTGGCCCAGCATCGGTCCCAGGCCGCCCACTTGCCAGAATAGCCATTGTAAAACCTCCACCCGCCCACGCGATTCGTTCGGAATGAATCGCTCGCTCTTCTCCGCCAGGTACAGCAAAATTGCGCCCGATTCGAACACGGAAATCGGCGCGCCGCGCTCCAGCGGCGAATGATCGATGATCGCAGGCATGCGATTGTTCGGCGAGATCGCGAGGAAGTCCGGCTTGAACTGTTCGCCCTTGCCGATGTTCACCGGCACGATGTTGTACGGCATCGCCGTTTCTTCCAAAAAAAGGGTGATTTTGTGGCCGTTGGGCGTGGGCCAATAGAACAAATCGATCATCGGGGACTCTCCGCCGGTTCGAGCGCCATTTTGTGCTCGCGCAAAAGCGCAATGCAAACATCTTCCTCGCGCGGTCGCAGGCGCATTTGCGCAAGCCGCGTACGCGTCCGGGAATTCTGCGTCCAAGGCAAAATGGCGTAGTCCATCTTAGTCGCGGCCGACAAGCGCCATTCCAGCAAGTGCTTGCGTTCGGCGAGGTTCTTCGCTTCCTTGCTGTCGGCCGGAATCAAACGCCGCTCGATGCCGAATCCCACCATTTGCACGATGACGGTATCGCCTTTTTGCATGACCTTGGCGAGCTTCAGGCAATCCTCGCGGCGTTCGCTTTTGGGGGCGGCTTCGCGGCACGCATCAATCAGCGGCGAAAATGCGGGAATGATTTCCGCGTTCGCGACCCCCGCGAGCGTCGCCAGTTTGGCCGTATCCGAAGTCACAACGCCGCCCGGAAGCTCGCGGCGCACGCCGTTCAGCGCATCGAACATCATCACCATGGTCTGGTTGTAATAGAGATCGAATCGCGTGGCGCGCGCCATGTCGCCGAGCACACGATCGACCTCGATTGTATCCTTGTCCTTCTGCGCGGTAGACAGCTGGGCGAGCCACGCCGCCGCGTTGTCAGGATCCACCCACCGCAACACGAACGCAGGGTCGCGGCTATCGCATGACGGCGCAGTGGCGCAGAGCTGCAGATGCAGCCAGCCGATTGCCGCGTTTTCCGGCGCCAAATCGCTCGCACGTGCGATCAATTGCAGCGCGGCGGGCGCGCTCGCCGGCGCGGCAAAGCTGTTCGTAAAGCTCAAGGCTGCCGCGGTTGCCACAGAATTCGCGTCGGATCGCGCAGCAAGCGCCCGCACAGCGTCGTCGCGCCAGACGTGGTATTTATCCGCGGGCGACGCCGATTTCGCTCCCGGCGCGGTGGTTGCCAACGCGGCCGCCGGCTGCGACATCGCCATGCACAGAATCAAAAACTTCAATTCGTGTTTGACCATCGTCAAAGCCTTCCCAAGGCTCCTACAGATCGTTGCGCTTGCCGGCAGCCGTCAGCCCTGCGGTGATCGCCAATCGCATGGCATCTTCGACCGAAATGTCGAGCGGCTGGACCCGGTCTCGCGGCAGATAAATGGTGTAGCCGCCGAATGCATAACTCATCGGAAAATAAACCGTCACCCAGTCCTGGCCGCCGTGCGCCAATAGAACTGTCGGCACGTCTTCGCGAGTCACGAAGCCGATGGCATGCACGTCCGCGAATCGCGCCAGCACAACCCGCTGCAAATCGCGCTTCTCGCCGCTGCCGGAGGGCAGTAAGCTCAATACATCGCGAAATCCGCCATACAGCGTTTTCACGAATGGAATGCGGCCTAAAAAATCGTCCCAGTATCCGAGCAAAATCTTGCCGGCATACGCGTTCACCAGGCTGCCCACGACCAACAGCAGCAAGAAGCCGGCGATCAACCCCAAGCCCGGCCAGTAATGTTCGGGACTGACAACGCCTAAGGCAATCAGCGCGCGGCGCAGCCAGCCCTCGACGGTTTGGACCAGCCACCAAATCACATACACCGTCAGAGCCAGCGGCAGTACGGTCACCAAACCGCTCATGGTCAGGGTTAAAATCTTGCGCATGGGATTATCATCGCATGATCGGGCCTAACCCGCCCACAGGGTCGAACCTTCAATGACGCGACCATCCGGTCTTCAGATTTCGTCCGCCACTGCAGCGGACGCGCCGCTCATTCTGGCGCTAATCAATGAATTGGCGGAGTACGAAAAGCTGCGTCACGAGAGCGTGGCGACCGAGGCGTCGATACACAAGGCGCTTTTCGGGGCCAAGCCGCACGCCGAAGCAGTGATTGCTCGTTTCGACGGTGAAGCCGCTGGGTTTGCGCTGTTTTTTCACAATTTTTCAACATTTCTCGGCAAACCCGGCTTGTACCTGGAAGATCTGTTCGTGCGCCCGGCATATCGCGGGCGGGCGATCGGCAAGTCGCTGTTGAGTCATTTGGCGGCGGTGGCATTGGAGCGCGACTGCGGCCGCTTCCAGTGGCAAGTGCTTGATTGGAACAAGCCTTCGCGGGACTTCTATGAACGCTTGGGAGCCCAGGCGGATGCCGCGTGGGTCAACTACCGAATAAGCGGCGATGCGCTGCGGCGACTCGCGGAAAGCGGCCGATCATGATTGCCGCGGCAGTATGAAACGCACTCCCTGATAATTCAGCACCACGCCGTCGCGTCGAATCCGCTCCAAGACAGGCCCTTCTGCCAGTGTGTTGCCTTCGTGATACTTACGCATATTGATGAATACGAAACGGTCCGACGGCTTGGTTGCATAGACATGCACGTCCAGGTGCATCTCAGGCAGCGCCTGAGCTCCCGTTAGATTGACCTCGTTGATCGAGGGCAGCACTTCGTCATTATCCGCGGCTTCCTCGTCTGTCAGGACGGGGTCCGGGCGATGCAGGGTGCGCGGCGCGGCGCGCTGTGCAATGGCGTGCCCGGCCGATTCACTGGACGCTGAAGTCTCGGCGGCCGGCACCGGAATTTCAGGAGCGTAGACCGGCGCCGCACTCAAGGGACTGAAATGCTCTTCGACCGCCGTGGGCTTGGCGTCCGCAGGCGGCGTGTCGTGCCTTGAGGTGGATGCGACGGGAGGCGCGCCATTCTTCATCAGGACGATGATCAGTACCACAATATTAATGGCGAGCAGGCCAGCCAGGATTATGGCCCAGAGGGGCAGACGGCCGCGCCGCAACGAGGTCGGCGCGTCCATCAAGCCCGGCATCGACTGCCGCTGACGCTCGATTTCAGATTTCTTCAGTGCATCGAGAATGAAGGACATGGAATTTCCTAGCCACCGCGCAGGGCGTTGGACAACAAAAGGGGCGAATTGGGATCGGCCAGTGCCGTGTCGAGCACGACTTGCGTCTGCACGCCCGCGATGCCATCGACATTGAGTCGATGTTCGCGCTGGAAGTTCTGCACCGCGATCGCCAATTCTTGATCGTAGACATCCGCGTGTTCAGGATCCGACGCGCCGCCCGCCAAGGCGTTTAAACTACGGCGCAGCCAGCGAACCTCGTCTCCCTGCATCCCGACGGAAAGCAAGCGCGTGCGCGCAGTCTTGGGCTTCCACACGACGGTGAATTCACCGAACCAATCGCGCGAAAGATCGTCGATCGACACCTTTTCGTTGTGCTCGCCCAAATTCAATGTGGCGGTTTTGTCGTCGAGACTCGACAGGACGACCCGATGCCGCTGCCCGCGATCATCCGTTAACGTCAAGATCGCGGGCCGGTTCAAGGTTTTGACCTGGGCCCACGAGCCGCGTTGATCCAAACAGGCGAGTCCGGCTTTTGCGGCCTGCCCGCAAGGGTCTCGATCGTCCGACAGAGCGGTCCCCCACAGCGCCAGCAGGCGGCGAAACGCCGCCGCATCGGTGGTGTTGGCTTCGTTGGCCTGAAGCAGGGCATTGACCGATGGCAGTTTGGGCGCTGGTGGAGCGGCGAGCATGGGTGCGGCGGCCGGCGCAACCGCAGCCGGGCTAGGTGCAGCGGCATGAGTCGTCGCAGCACTCTTGATTGCCCGCGACGCAGAGAGCACCGGACTCTGATGTCGCCAGTATTGCCAGCCGAGAAACGCGGTGCCGCAGAGGGCGGCCATTCCCAGACAGCCAACCACCCATCCCAGCCAGGTGGGAAAAAAGCGGCGGCCGTAGACTTCGCCCGCGGCCTGGCGCACCAGCGAAGCGGTGATTTTCTTCGTATCCTGCGTATAGCCGCCGAGCAGAGCGCGGTCACAGGCAACATTGATGACCCGCGGAATGCCCAGAGACAGGCGGTGCAATTCCAGCAATGCGCCGGGCGTGAATATTTCCTCGCTTGCGCCTGCAACGCGCAACCGGTGACGCACGTAACCCTTGGTCTCCTCGCGTGACAGGGGCATCAAGTGATACCGGCCGGTGATCCGTTGCGCGAGCTGGCGCAGATCGGTTCGGTCCAGCAATTCTCGAAGCTCGGGTTGTCCAATCAAAATAATCTGCAATAGCTTCTGGGTGGGAGTCTCCAGATTGGTCAGAAGTCGGACCTGTTCCAGGACATCGATCGAGAGGTTCTGCGCCTCATCCACCAACACGATGATGCGTCTGCCTTCCGCATGGGCATTCAGCAGCCGTCGATTCAGCGCGTCCACCATGTGCTTGACGCTTTCCCGATCCGCATCGGCGATGGCCAGTCCGAGTTCTTCGCAGATCGTGAGCAGAAACTCCACGGGCGTGACGCGCGGATTCAAAATCACCGCGACATCCGCGTGATGCGGGACGCGCGACAGCAAGGTGCGCACGACGGTGGTTTTGCCCGTGCCGACTTCTCCGGTCAGCTGGATGAAGCCTCCAGATTCATTGATGCCATACAGCAGATGCGCCAGGGCCTCGGCATGACGCTCACTCAAATAGAGGTAGCGCGGGTCCGGGGTGATGGCGAAGGGCTTTTCGGCTAGCCCAAAGAAGCTGGTGTACATGGCTTACTAGGATAGTACCAACAGGCGGTTAGTTTCCGTTTCCCGAACCTTTGGGCAGGAGGCTGGCGCGGGTGAGCAAACCCTGCCCAAAGCGATCCCGGATGCCGTCAACCGCGGAATCGAGGCGCGAGGCCGATTGCGGGGCCGAGAACAGGTCCTGTTGCCGAATAACCTGCAAATCGCTCACCCCCACCCCCAGCAGCCGAACGGCGGCGAGGGGCTGCGATGCCAGCCAGCCGCTGAGCAGCGCTTCGGCAGCAGCGGATACGACCGCCGTATCCTGGGTTGGCGGCTCGAGCGCGCGCTGGCGGGTATAGGTGGTGAAATCACCGCGCCGAATCTTCACGCTCACCCGGCCGGCCAGCAGTTTGTGCGCCCGCAGGCGCGACGCGGTGCGATCCGCCAAGGCCTTCAGCTGCGCATACAACTGCGCCGGTGCGCGGATATCCGTATCGAAGGTCTCTTCCGCGCTGATGGATTTCTCCTCGCGCGAAGCCTCAACCGGCCGATCATCGAGGCCGGCGGCTCGATCGCGCATCGCCTTGCCATGCGTGCCGAAGGCGCGCCACAACATCGCCTCGCTGGCGCTGCGCGCGTCGCCAAAAGTATGGATGCCGGCGGCAAGCACCGTAGGCAGGGTCTTCTGGCCGACCCCGAATAATTTGTGGATCGGCAGCGGATCCAAAATCTCGCGCATATTGCCGGCATCGATGCGGCACATCCCATCCGGCTTGTTCAAATCCGATGCGATCTTGGCCAAAAGCTTATTGGGCGCAATTCCGACCGACGCGGTCAAACCGGTTTGGGCGGCGATGCGGCGGCGAATGTCCGCGCCGATCTTTTCCGGCTCCCCAAGCAATTGTTGGCTGGCCGTGACGTCGAGAAAGGCTTCGTCCAAGGAGAGGCCTTCCACCAAGGGCGTGAATTCGTGAAAAATCGCGAAGACCTGATCCGAGATTTCCTTGTAGCGTGCCATGCGCGGATGCACGACGATCGCCTCCGGACATCGCCGCAGCGCCTCGCGCATGGGCATCGCGGAGCGCACCCCGAATCGGCGTACGGCGTAGCTGGCCGCGGCGACGACGCCGCGGCCGCCGGTGCCGCCGACGATGAGCGGCTTACCTTTGAGCTCTGGGCGATCCTGCTCCTCCACGGACGCATAAAAAGCGTCCATGTCGATATGCAGTATCGCGCGCACCCTTCAATCCACGGTGATGGTGATTTTCTTCGAGGTCAGCGGCGGATCGAAAGACTGGTGCAAGTAGTCTGCAAATACCAACTGCAGGGTGTGCTTGCCGGGAGTCAAGGTCAGCGTCGTTTCGGTTTGGCCCTTGCCGAAGTGCACGATTTTGTCCGTCGCCGGCATCGGCGCATCCAGATTCAGCTCACTGACATCGGTGTCGACCAGAAGATGATGGTGACCGGTATTGTCGAACTTGATGCCTGCCGGTGCGATTCCCATCCCTTTCAGGCCGAATTTTATGGTGACCGGGCTATGCAGCTTGGCCCCATTTTGCGGCGCGATAAAATACACCTCGGCACCGGCCGGTGCCGCCATGCGATCTGCCGCGAGGGCTGTCGCCGCCACTAAACACACGCCTAAGGCCAGCAATAGACGACTCATGGGAATCTCCTTGTGCAAAGAACGCAGTTTACAACTGGAAGGCCGCATACACGAATGCGCCGGCCACCGTGAGGCCGAGCGCGATCATGTAGACGAAGAAAAGCACGACCCCTTTGAACAGTGTGCCGGGCCAGCTGCGGCGGAACACCCGGCGCATGGCTTTGACGGTGTAGACCGGCAAGGTCCATCCCAGGATCGTCGTTGAAAAACCTGCAACCCCCGCGAGCTTCGGCCAGGATTCGGCGCCCTCGTTGATCAATAGCAGCAGGATCGCGACCGTAAAATAAAAAGCATGCAGATGCACAAAGAACAGCAGTTGTTCGGCGTATCGATAGCGCGGGCGCCAATACAGCAGCATGTTCAGAAAGGCGATCAGCGGTAGGAAGATGAACATCGCTTTCGACGTGATGCCGATCGCGAGGTGCACCAGGTTGCCGGCGTTGTCTTGCAGCACAGCCTCGCAAACGTGCTTGATGCGTGGGCTCCAGGTAGGTTGATTTGACCAGGTCACCAGGTCGTCGCAGCTGCTTAGGGATTTTAGGTCCAGCCTCGAAGCGCTCGCGGGCGGACTGCCGGAGTTTAGAACGTCGCTAAATGTAAGCATTGCGACGCTCGTATGGACAAATGAAGCCAGCAGAAAGAAAGTGATGCTCAAAATCAGGTACAGCCGAAACGGCGGCAGATAAGCGACGCGTCTGCCCGCGACGAACTCCTCGGTGAGCTTTCCCGGCTTGAACCACAGGGTCGTCAGGGTGCGCCACAGACGCGAATCCGAGTGCGTGATTCCTTCGAGCATCTCGTGCACCAGTTCCTTGGTGGTCGGGACGTGCACATTCGCGGCCTGGCTGCAGTTGACACAGAAGCGGCCGAGCAGCACCGCGTCGCAGTTCTTGCAGCGTGCCGGTACCGCGGCTGGGGCTTCAGCAACAACGGCCGGCGCTTCAGGAACGACGACATCGCGAGGGGCCGCGGGCTCGATGGAGCTCATATTTAAGCGTCCGCTCCCGCGCCGAGTTCATGCGGCGCGAAGTCGTCAACGTTGATGATGTCCTGCACTTTGGCGTCGTAATCCCGCAATAGCTCAGCTTCGTTCGCGTTGAGGATGCCGAGCGAGGCGGCCTGCGCGATCTGCCCCGGCAGGTCCAGCGCCGTGATGCGGCCGGTCTTGACGCCCTCGACCCGGATGCGTTTCTCGAGCGGCTCCGCCGCGGCGGACAGCACCAATGCCGCCTGCAGTTTCCCCAACGGATTGTCGGCCGCCGATGTCTTATAGATGTGCGCGCTCAAGCGCTCGCGGGTGGCGCTCGGGTTCATGACCAGATCGCCGATGGCGTGGCCCAATCGATCGCTCGGCGGCGAGTAGCTAAGTCCACGCGGAAAAATGCAGAGGCGCATGAACAGCGCCAAGGGGCGATTGGGAAAATTGCGCAGGAAGAGATGTAGTTGCTCCTGCGCCTGATACAAAAGGCTGCGGCAGGCCCATTCCACCAGGGGAAGATCCTCTTGCTGGCTGCCCTGATTTTGATGATGCTTGAGCACCATGGACGCCAGGTACATCGATGACAGCACGTCGCCGAGCCGCGCCGAGAGGGTTTCCTTTTTCTTGAGATAGCCGCCGAGCGCGAGCATGGCCACATCCGTCGCCAGCGCAAACGATGCGCTATAGCGATTGACGTGTTGAAAGTAACGC
>DATNKC010000164.1:0-5737 GCA_035603615.1 Steroidobacteraceae bacterium
GATTGCTCTGTAGAGTCCAAAGGCGCTCCAATATAATGGCGACTGCCGCGATGGAACATATAATGATCGGCCACATGAAGCCGCCGCCCGCGCGGATGATCTCCCACATTGCGCCCTCGTTTAGTCAAATACAAAAGCAGCCGGCATGATACTTGACCGCCGACTGTTCAGACAGTGCTTTTGGCACCCGCTACAAACCATTGATTTCCCAAATGGTCACAGAGTCGAGTGCAGGCGTCACGAAATTGGCATAATGGCTGCTTGGGAGGCGTAAAACAAAAACCATGAAACGCTGGCTCAAGCGCGTCACGCCGGATCGAAGCACGCTGGAAAAGCATTGGTGCTTGAAACACTTCACGGCGATCATGCTGGACCGTCGTTGCTGGACCTTCAATCGCGCCAGCGTATCCCGCTCGTTTGCGCTCGGGCTGTTCATCGCCTTTATTCCGCCGACACCGTTGCCCGTGCATCTGGTCGCGTGCGCCTTGCTCGGTGTGTATTTTCGCTTGAACCTGCCGGTGCTGATTGCCACGGTTTTCGTGAGCAATCCCCTCACTTGGGTACCCCAGGTGGCCGGCTCTCTTTGGGTCGGTGCAAAATTGTTGGGTTTGGACCTGATGCCGTTCTTGCACGCGATCAGCCACCGCACGCTCTGGGCAGACATGGGCGTGCTCTGGCCACCGCTGCTGCTGGGGGCCTTGGTGCTCGGTCTGGTCGCCGCCGCATCCGGTTACGTGCTGGCGCAAGCCGCATGGCGTGCCCGCGTCATCTATCAGCTGCGGCGCCGCCGCGCGCGCTCAAGCGGGCGCAGCATCGCGCTCGACTAGGATCCCTTCTGTCAGGGTAAGCACCCGATCGAGGCGCGCGGCCAATCTTTCGTCGTGCGTGACGATCACCAGACTGGTGCCCAGTTCGCGGTTGAGCTCGAGCATCAGTTCGAACACCTGCGCCGCGTTCTTGCCGTCCAGATTTCCCGTGGGTTCATCCGCCAACACCAGCTTGGGCCGCGTTACCAGCGCGCGGGCAACGGCGGCCCGTTGGCGTTCGCCGCCGGAGAGCTGCGAGGGACGATGATCCAGGCGTTCGGCCAATCCGACGCGCGCCAACAGAGTCTGCGCCTCGTGCTTGGCCGCCCGCGGATTCATGCGGCGCACCAACAACGGCATCGCCACGTTCTCGAGCGCCGTGAACTCGGGCAGCAAATGATGGAATTGGTAGACGAAGCCCACCGCATGGTTGCGAAGGCGCCCGCGCTCGGCGTCATTTAATTGATTCATCGCAGATCCGGCGATGCCCACGGTACCGCGCGTCGGCAGATCCAGGCCACCCAACAGCTGCAGCAGCGTGGTCTTGCCCGACCCCGAGGCGCCGACGATGGCGATGCGCTCTGCGGCGCGGACTTTAATATTCGCGCCGCGCAGCACCTGCAGGGTCACGCCGCCCTGGACAAACTCTTTGACCAGGTCCACGCCCTCGAGCACCGTATCAATCGAAGTCGACATCGTCTTATCCTTTAATCATTTCGCAAAGATTCAGCCGGCAACAATCGCGCGGCACGCACCGCCGGATAGACGGTGGAAATGCACGCCAGAACGAATGCGAATCCGCAGATGCGCAGCACGTCGGTTAAGCGTACGTGGCCCGGCAAGTCGCTCATGTAGTACACGCGTGCATCCAGAAATTTGAATCCGACAATGGCCTCGAGCCCGTGTACGAGGCCCTGTAGATTCGCGGCGATAATCACGCCGAGCGCCACGCCGCAGAGGATGCCGAGCAATCCGATGAGGCTGCCTTGAACGATGAATACGGACAGGATACTGCCGGGCGAGGAACCGAAGGTGCGCAGGATCGCGATGTCGCGCCGTTTGTCCTTCACCACCATGACCATGGTGGAGACGATGTTGAATGCTGCGACCGCGACCATCAACGATAGCATCACGAACAAAATTCGCTTGGTGATGGCGATGGAGCGGAAGAAATTCACATGCTCGTTGGTCCAGTCCTGGATCTCGACACCGCCGCCGATGGCGACGGCGGCGGCGCGCGATAGGCGCGGCGCGGCGTACATGTCCGCAAGATTGAGGCGAATCCCTGTAACCGCGTCGCCCATGCGCAGCAGTTTCGCGGCATCCTGTATCGCCATCACAGCAATGCGTCGATCGTATTCGTACATGCCGACGGACAGAATTCCGCTCACTTCGAATGCGCGCATCCGCGGCAGAACGCCGAGCGGCGTGACGTCGCCGAGGGCGACAATCAACACCACCCGGTCGCCGACTTTGACGCCCAACTCCTCCGCCAAGGCGCTGCCCAGAATCACCCGATAACTGCCCGGCGTCAGATCGGCCAAGCGGCCGCTCAAAAGATGCGGACTCAAATCCACAACCTGCGATTCCGCCGCAGGATCGATGCCGCGCAATTGGACCCCGGATGATTTGTCGCCGTGGGTCATCAATCCCTGTTCCTCGATATAGGGCGCCGCGCCATTGATGCCGGGGAAGACGCGCAGTTTTGCAATGTCCGCCCGCCAGTTGGGGATGCGGCCCTCGATGCCGGAAATGGTGGCATGCGCCGTGAGGCTCAAGATACGGGTGCGCAAGACCTCCTCGAAGCCGTTCATCACGGAAAGCACAATGATCAACACGGCCACGCCCAAGGCCAATCCGACGATGGCGATCCCGGCAATCAAGGACACGAAGCCGCGGTGCGGCGATGCGCGCAGGTAGCGAAACCCCAGGAAACCTTCGTACCAATAGTGCTTCATTCGTATCGCAACGCGACGGCGGGCTGTGTCTGAGCCGCTCGAAAGGCCGGATAAACCGTCGCAATGAAGGTGAGAATGAGTGCCGCCGCGGCAATTCGCACCACATCCGGCGGATGCAGTTCGCTCGGGATCCCGGAAACGACATAAACATCCGGATCCATGATGTGAAAGCCGAAAGTGGTTTCCAAAAACGGCACGATGACATCGACGTTCAGGGCCAGGGCGAGTCCCAATCCCACGCCGAGCGCCGTGCCGATCCAGCCGATCAGCACACCTTGCGTCATGAAGACCGCGAGCACTCCGCGCGGGCTCAACCCCAAGGTCCGCAAGATCGCGATGTCCGTGCGCTTATCGTTCACCACCATGACGAGGGTCGCCACGATATTGAACACGGCCACCGCCACGATCAGCATGAGAATCAAGCCGGTCGTCGTCTTCTCGATCCGAATGGCGCGAAAATACGCCTGGTTCTCCTCAGTCCAGTCCCGGACCTGCATCTTCGGATTCAGCCGGGAGGCCGCCAGGCGTGCCAAGTCGGGCGCCTTGAGCACGTCGTCAAATTTCAGCCGAATTCCCGTGGGCCCGGAAAGACTCCGCAAGCCTTCAGCGTCGCTCAAGTTGATCAAGGCCAGCACGCTGTCATGTTCCTGCAAACCGACCTCAAAAGTGCCTACGACTTCGAATTCCTGCAGACGCGGCGTGAAGGCGCCGGCGGCTGAATTGCCAGGAATCATGACGACCACTGTATCGCCCGGACCCACCTGCAGCTGGTAGGCGAGCATTCGGCCCAGGATGATGCGGTTCAATCCCGGCTTAAGATCGGTCAGCTTGCCCTCGCGCATGGCATCGGCGATGGAGGAAACCTTCGGCTCAAATTCAGGGTCGATACCCCGCACAATCGCGCCGCTCATTGACGCCTGCTTGCTCAGCATGGCGTCGGTCTCCAAAAACGGCGCGGCGCCCGTAAGGCCGGGCGAGCCCTGTAACTGGCCGATGCGAGCCTGCCAATCGGGTATGGGCGCCCCGCCGGAGGTCAACGTGGCGTGGGCCGACAAGCTCAACAGGCGCTCGCGCAGCTCCGATTCGAAGCCGTTCATCACCGAAAGCACCGTAATCAGGGCCGCTACGCCCACGGCGACGCCGAGCAGCGACACCCAGCTGATAAAAGACACGAAAAAGCTGTGCTCGCGGGCCAGCGAGTAGCGCAGACCCACAAAGACCGGGAGGGGTTGGAACATGAGCGGCGACGAATCCTTAGCCGGACCGATTAAATGGCAAGACAATCAGAGTGTTAATTGAGTCAAGTATTGGTCCATAAAGGCGGTGGTATAGTTTCAAGGGGCCCATTCGGGGGTCCAAAAGTAAACTATAGGATATCGGTAACATATGAGGTACGCCATGAGGTATCGAATTCTGCTGCTAGCCACGGTGCTCGCGAGCGGCCTCGCGGGGGCCGAGACCATTGCCGTTGATAACGGTATTGCCGTCAAACAATCCGAGGTGCCCACGCCAACCCGCGGCATGACCATGGATCAGGTTGCCGGCAAATTCGGCGCTCCTGCCACCAAGGTTCCCGCCGTTGGACAGCCGCCGATCTCGCGCTGGGAGTATCCCGGGTTCGTCGTGTATTTCGAGCATGAGCACGTCATTCACAGCGTCGTCGTCAGTTCATAAAAAGTTAATGACGCGTAACCGCACTTAGGTTCGCGTAACATCATCTAAGCTTGATTCTTAAGAACCCACCGCGACTTGTTCGCGGCGGGCGTTTTTTATTTTCTAAAACGCGTGCATGTCTTTACTCGACCCAATTCTTCCCGCCAGCAACGAACACCCGGTCAAATGGGGCAAGCTGTATGGCGCCGCCCCTGCGTTGGCGATCGCCGAGGCGGCGCCCGCTGCCGCCGGACCGCTGCTGGTCATCGCGCAGAACTCGCGCGAGGCGGAAAGCTTAAGCGAGGAAATTCGGTTCTTTGCGGGGCCTGCCCTGAACGTCAGGGTGTTCCCCGATTTAGAGACCCTGCCCTACGACACCTTCTCCGCGCATCCCGATATCACCTCTGCCCGCCTGGCGACATTGGCCGAATTACCGCGCGCGCGGCACGGTGTGTGGTTGGTTGCCATCGACACGCTGCTGCAGCGCTTGGCGCCGCGCAGTTACATCGAGGCCTACTCGCTCAAGGTACACCTCAACGAAACGCTCGACCTCGAGGCGCTGCGCGCGCAACTCGTCATGGCCGGTTATGCCGCGGTCACTCAAGTCGTGGCGCATGGCGAGTTCGCCGTCCGCGGCTCGCTCATCGATGTCTTTCCCATGGGCTCGGATATGCCCTACCGCATCGACCTGCTGGATCGAGACGTCGACAGCATCCGGCGCTTCGATCCTGACACACAGCGTTCGCTCGACAAGTTGGACGGCATTCATTTGCTGCCCGCGCGCGAAACGCCCTTGAATCCGGACGCGGTGCGCGAGTTCCGGCGCCGCTATCGACTGCGTTTTACGGGGGATCTTTCCGAACAGGCGGTCTACCGCGATGTCAGCACCGGCGTTGCACCTGCCGGCATCGAGTTTTTCCTGCCGCTGTTCTTCGAGCGCACCTCGCATTTGTTCGAGTATTTGCCGCCCAACAGTATCGTGGTGGACATCAACGATGCAGCCTCGAGTGCGCCCGCACTGTGGAACGGGATCGTAGAGCGCCATGAACAGCTGAGGCACGATCGCTACCGCCCGATCTTGGATCCCGCCGAGGTCTACCTGCCGCCCGACGAATTAGTGCAGGCATTTTCTCCGTGGCCCAAGGTTTTGCTCCATACCTTCGAATGGCCGCCCGAGACCGCGGGAGCTTTCCAAAACTTCCCGACGGTGGTGCCGCCCCAGGTTCGCATCGATGCGCGCGCGGAGCAACCTGCCGCGGAATTGGTGTCGCATATCGACGCCTCTGCCGCGCGTATCTTGATCGCTGCGGAATCAGCCGG
>DATNKC010000165.1:0-2772 GCA_035603615.1 Steroidobacteraceae bacterium
AGCACTGCTCTACGCATGCGCTGCAACGCTCAAAATGACGCCGTAGCGCCGCGACTCATCAATCACGCTGGTAACCCCGCTGTGCCAGACCTCTCTCTTGAAGATGGGTCCCGTACCGGAAGCTTTGCGCCCTCACCTTTCAGCGAGTTTGCCCTGATCAGACCTTATGCAAAATCGCACAATGCGAGCCGCAGTGTCAACGCAACGGCCGCGCGTTCACTGGATTTCTGTATGACCTAGCGCACATTCGTGCAATTTCATTCGTCAGGGGGAATTGCGGCACCGAAGCCTCCTCACCGTCCACGCGGCTCGGTGTGCCCTTGCGAGCCGAGGAACAACGACGCATGTCTCCGGAATGAGACAGCGAAACAGGGTCTGACGCCACCGTCAGACCCTTCGTTCAAAGCCGGACCTTAAGCAACCTTGCCGTTCACGAGACCGGCGAGCGGTTGCCACGCGATCAAAGGTTCGAGCGCGGTGCCCGAGCCCAGACCGTTGTTCAAGTTTGGTGCCGGATACAGAGTGGGCCACTGCGAGATGGCGGCGGTACTATGCAGCGCCATGTAGTTGAGCACCACCATCTGCGCCAAGTTGGGCACGTTGTTGCCGGCCGGGCTGCCGGTGGTGTTTTGCGAGCCGTCGGGATTGAAGTTGCCGATCTGCAAACTCATCTCCGGATTGGCCTGCGCGGACTGCGCTCTGCCGGAGGGATTGAAGACCAGGAAATACGTCGCCGCGACATTCTGGTTGTCCGCGGTCCATACGCCCTTGCCGCGCCCGCCGACCGAGTTGTCGATCATGCCGCTGCTCGCCAGCGAGCCGTCGGAGAAGACGTAGATCATGACCGGTTTGCCGACGCGATTCGCGTATTCCAAAACGGCGCCGATGCAATTGCCCAGATTCAGATCGCGCGCCTCGCCGTCCATTCGGTTGCCCGAGTGATAGTCGAATCCGCTCATCTCGATGGTGCCGGCGGCGGCATTGCCGTCGATGACCAGTTTCATGATCGCGGCGGTCTTTTGATAGTCCGAATTGGCCTGGTATTCCGCCGTTTGAAAAATGCCGCTCGAGCCGACGATATTCGGATCCACATCCGGATTCACGGCCGAGGGACTGTTGTATCGATCGACGATGTACGCGGCTTTGGTGAAGCTGCAGGCCTCGATTCCGGTGGCACCCAGGGCAGCCGTATTCAAAGCCGCATTGCCGGCATACGCCGTCACGCCGGGCGCCGAATACTTGGCATCGCTGACGCGCTTCATGGATTCCAACACGTTGGTCACGTCGGCAGGATTGGGCAGCAGCGTGCTGAGCTGTCCGGTGCTGACCAGATTCTTGCTGTCATTCGAACTGTCCACCACTGTGGGCTGCGCAGCGGCGATCACCATGGTTGGCGGCGCCATCGAATTGCCGCCTGACACGGAGCTGTTCGAGCCGATCAGATTGAGCAAGCCGCCGCGTGCGCCGAATTGGTAAATGCCGTAGATCGGGTTGTGCGGATTCGTATTGGTATCGTTTTGCGAGAGCGCCGGAATGATCGTGCCCGTCGTGCCGGCCATTGCCGCCGGACTGGCACGCAGCTTCATGCCGCGCAGATGCGCGCTGTCCGAGTGGTAGCGCAGACCGAAACTTGAATCCACAAAACTTCCGCTGGCGCTGGCGTTCGGCACCATGGATCCGGGCAGACCCAGCTTGCTGTAGCCGGCGACTGATAAGAAATCGAGCTGACCGCCAGGTCCGCCGACCAGCACGTTGGAGCCGGCGATGTTGCCGCCTCCTTGCAGGTCGAAGCAGATGAACGGGATTTTCCCGGCACCGGTGGTGATACCGCAGGCGGTCACGGCGTTCTGGATATCCGAGGCCAGCGTCGCGCGCGCCGCGCGCGGGTAAGCAAGCATCCCGGCGAGCGTCGGTGCGACGACCGTGGCCGCTCCAGTCCAGAAGCTCTGTGCGACGAACTCGCGGCGTGTGCGCGGCCGCGAATGCTCCTGCAGCAACAGCGGATCGTGTATTCCCAGCGCCTTGGTTCTCTTGCTCATAGTATTAAGACCTCTCCGATTCGTCGTACTTAGTAGATCAACATGTCGGCGCTGCCGAAGGCCGTCGCGCAGGCCGCGGCGGTGACCGCCTGTACCCGAGCTGCCGTCGTGCACGCCGAAGTGCTGCAAAGATTGGCGACCAAACTGTCGAGTTCGCCCGTGGGCCCCGTGATGGTCGATGCCGCCGGCTGATGCGCGCCGCTGGCGAGCACCTTGGCCGCGAGCGGACCGGTGACCGAGTCGATGCCGGCCTGGCTCGAGAACAGTCCGGCGCTCAAAGTGACGCCCGGCAACATCTGCGCCAACAAAGTCGGGTTATTGACCATCTCGTTGCAGTACTGGACGGCCAGCTGCGCCACGCCGACTTGGTTCGCCGAAGAGAATCCTTCCAGCGTCGGATTCGGCGGCAACTGCTGTTGCACGGCCAGATAAGTCGTACTGACGTTCGGGTCGGTTGTCGGCACGCCCGTGAGTGCCGAGAGTGTCGCGTTGATCTGGGCGAATGTCTTCACCCCGATGTCGGCCACCACCGGTCCCGGTGCCGGCGCCGGCGCCGTCGGTATCGCCTCGACGACGACATCGGTTTGGTTGGCCAGCTTGTCGAAAGTCAGGAAGAACTGGTCGGTCAAGGGTCCGGCTTGCAGGCCGATCACCGTGCCGATATTCGACAGCACTTCACCCTGGGGGGTGTAGGCCGAACCGGTCACCGTGGTATTCAAGGGGATATAGGCCT
>DATNKC010000166.1:0-10482 GCA_035603615.1 Steroidobacteraceae bacterium
CCCCGGCACCTTCCGCGACGCCCGCGAGGGCGCGGGCGGCCAGCACGCTGCGTCCCGGGGCGATGGGCAACAGGTTATTGAGGTCGAAATAGGTCGCAATACTCAAGGTCGAGATCAGGAAAGTCGCGTTGGGATGGCCGATCGCGAGCGTGGGTGTGAGGGTCAAGGATCCGCGAAAGCCATGACGCGGATCTTCCAACGCCGTGGGCAGATTGGTGGAATCGTAGATCACCTTGAAGGGCACCGCGAGCAGGGTGTAATCGAACTTGGCCGAGACCGGGACAATCACTCCACTGGCGTTGGGCAGGGCATTGACCACCTGCAGTATCGTCTCGTCGGTGGCCGACAGACCCGCACTCACGGTCCAGACGCTGGACAGCTTGCGGCTCAAGGTGACGCTGGCTGTTTGCGCCGTTTGATCGTATGCCTGCAGCTGCTGTTTGATGGCGCTGACCGCGAACTGCAGCGACTGATCGCGATGCAGAAAATCGGGAATGACGTACTTCACGCCGGTGTCATAGCCCGTTCCCGTGGTGTCGCTGCCGCCCAGATTGGTCAAGTTCGCAGTGACGCTGAGCTGTTCCGCATTCCCAAAGACATTACGGTCGGTCCAGGTTACCCCGCCGCTGCCTCCCAAGTCGCTCGAATACGCGGCGGACAGGTTGATGGAATGGCGCAGCCTTTCGCGCAGTTTGAATGTGATGGGCACGCCGCCCGATTCGTCCGCCTTTGAGCCGACCTGCACGCTGACTTGTGAGAACACATTCATTCCCAAGAGATCGTGGCGGGCCGCCTCGATGGCCGAGGGCTTGTAGATCTCGCCACTGTGAAGCAACAGCCTTCTGCGCACCAGGGACTCGTGCACGCGTTGTAATCCTTCGACATGAATTTCGCCGATGCGCACCTTGGCGCCGGCAACCACGTGAAAGCTCACATCGAGCACCGGGGCGTCAGCCGCTTCGTAGGCAACCGGTGCGTCGACCTGCGCAAATGCGTAGCCCTGTTCCTGCATCGCCGAAAGCAAATGGGCGCCCCCTGCCAGCACCGTGGCCGCAACGGCGGGCTGGCCGCTGCTTAGGCCCAAGGTTTGTCGCGCATTGATCGGCGGCGGCACCTCGCCGTCGATGTCGATGCGGCGTAAATGGTAAAGCGTGCCCAACGAGAAACTGACCGCCACCCGCGCGCTGCTGCCCTGCGGCAGCGCCGTCAACGCCTCTCCAAGACTCGGATCAGTCAGCGGTAATCCATTGATGTTGATGGTGACGTGAGACTCGTAGTAGCCGAAGCTCTCCAGCGCCGTTTTGAGCCGATCCGTATCGCTGCGGGCCCGTGCGATCAAGCCGAAGGGACTAACGGGAGCTGAAGTGCGCAGCGACAGCAAATCGGATGTCGCTTTCAAAGTCTGATTGATGTCGTCGTTTCCAACCGAGGCAAGATCGACTTGATAGGCTTGCGGATCGGCGGCGCGCGCGCTCGAAGCCAGCCAAAGAGCGCTCAGAAGCAAGCATGTGAAGATAGTCGATTTCATTCAAGGTACTAGGCTAGCAGGTTCGAGCGCTTTCCCCGATGCAGGTGTCGGCCTACACCTACAACAACTACTCCGCCCGTGGAATATGGGGAGGTCCTGATTGAGGCATACCCTGTCGGTCGCGGCAACACAACCTAAGGAGCACTGCATGGGCGACATTAAGGCTGATGAGGATAACGTCCCCGCTGACAAGAGCGGCGAATCAACGCTTCGCGGGTCAGCTCTCGACGGCTCTGAACGAGAAAAATCGGTGGCCCATACGGCATTCGAGAAAACTCTCAACACCGACTCGACGCTGCGGCTGGATGGCGAAGAAGACACATTGTACGAGGATGGGCTGGAGGTCGAGGACGGTTCCGGGCCGTTGACCGGCAAGGACGGCAGGGACGACACCGATAACCCGGCATAAAAAACTTGCGCCGGAGGCGTCCTAACGCAAAGCGATGAGGATCACGCCGCCCGCCGCGAGCGCCTCGCGGAGGCGTATAGTCCCACGCGATGGAAGTCGACAGCATTATGACGAGGCGCGTCGTCTCGGTCGAAATGGATGATCGGCTCGATGTCGTCAAGAAAATCTTCGATACTCTCAAGTTTCATCATCTTCTCGTGGTCGATGATCGCGGGAAGCTCAAGGGTGTCGTCTCCGACCGTGATTTGCTCAAGGCTTTGAGTCCGTACGTCGGCAGCGCCGCGGAAAACGCCCGCGACCTTGCCACACTGAACAAGCGTGTCCACCAGATCATGAGCCGAAACCTGATTACATTGCAGCCGCGCGCCTCGATATCTGAGGCGGTCCAACTATTCCTCGACCACCGAATCTCCTGCATTCCAATCACTGACGTGGCGCTGAAGCCGGTGGGCATTCTCAGTTGGCGCGATGTGCTCAAGACGCTGCTCGCCGGTCAGAACTCGGGTACGAACTGATAGCTTAGGAACTGATAGCTTGCGTCTTCGAGGCCATGCGGAAAAATCACCGGAACGGGCTAGCGAACCCGCGGCTTCGACGGCGGCAGCCGGGGCAGCGCCTCCGGCATCTCGGCCACGAAGTAGGCCATCATGGCCATGAGCGCAACCTGCCGCCGGATATTGTCCGGCTCGATTTTATCCAGCGTGTCTGCGGCGCTATGGTGATAGTCGAAGTAAGTTCGAGTGTCGACGATGGGCGCCAAGGTCGGTACGCCCGCGGCATCCAGAAACTCGACGTCAGAGCCGCCCGGCTCCTCGCGGCGATCCAAGAGGGTGGCGCCCATGGGCGACAGCGCCGCCATGAGCGGAGTGAATTGGGCTAAAGCGGCGGGCGGCACGTGTGCCGAGATCCCCAAAGGCCGCCCGGCACCATTGTCGCTTTCGATCGCCGCAATCTGCCGTTCGAGGGTGGCGTTGTTGAGATTGAAGTAGGCTTGCCCGCCGGCGCTGCCGTTTTCTTCGCTCATCCAGCCAACAAATCGAATTGTTCTGCGCGCATGCAAGCCAAGCGTCTGCAGCAAGCGCACCGCTCCCATGGCCGACGTCACACCGGCGCCATCGTCAATCGCTCCTTGCGCCAGGTCCCAAGAATCCAAATGACCCGAGACGATCACCACCTCCTCAGGCCGCTCACGCCCCGGCCAGTCAGCAATGACATTGTGGCTTTCGACGTCCGGCAGAGTTTGCGGCAACAACTTGAGGCGCAGCGTGACCGGTCCCTCGGCGGCGAGACGCGCGACCCACATGGCGTCCTCCGCGCTCAAGGCGGCGGTTGGAATTTTGGGGAGCTTCGGGTCGTAGTTCATTTCTCCGGTGTGCGGCAGCCGATAGTTGGCGCCGCCAACGGTGCGTACCAGCGCCGCCGTCGCGCCGACGCGTGCCGCGGCGCTCGCGCCCTGTGCGCGATAGACCACACCTTGGCCGTAGGCGGTTCCCGCCCGCCCGTTTACCGCCAACGTCTCGTTGTACGGCACATCGAACACCACGATTTTTCCGCGAGCCTCGCCCTCGCGCGCGCGCAATTCATCGAAGCTGTGCACCACCAGAACTTGTCCCGAGATCCCCAGCACCGGCGTGGCAACCGAGCCGCCGAGCGTGGTCAGGTGTAAGTGTTGAGTGACCCCGGCCGGCCGGCCGGGATACTCAATGATCTCAGCCTGCTCCTCGCCTCGCACCCAATGCGGGACTTTGACCGGCTGCAGGCTGACGTTGAGTCCGGCTGCCCGCAGCGCAGCGGCGATCTGCTCGACGGCGGCATCGGCCTGTGGCGAGCCGCTCAGTCGCGCCCCGATCTTGTCGCACAGATCGGCGAGCCGCTGATAGGCCCAATCGTCCTTGAGCCCGGCATCGCGGATTCGACCGAGGGCTGTGGCCACGCCATCGCCGGGCGCCTCCTGTGGCCAAGCGGCGGGCGCGTTCAAGAGGATTATGATAAGTGCGGTGGGGAAGGCGATGAGGGAAAAGCGCATGCGCGGAGTGTAACCCAGCTCATTAACTGATCTTAACAATCTACCCACTCGCATTTAACCGCCCCCAGTCCAGCGTGACGGCCATGAATAGACATCTATCCGCAAGGGTGGCTTGCGCCTGGGCGCTTCTGCTGCTTGGGGGCTGCAGCGTGGGCCCGGCCTATAAGCGGCCGAACATTCCCCCACCGACCGCATGGCACGAAGCAGCGCCCAATGATCAGGGAATTTGGCCCAGCGCGGATTGGTGGCATGGATTTGGCTCGCAGACGCTGGACGATTTGATTGCGGAAGCCCAGCGCAGTAATGACGATCTGGCCGCCGCCATCGCCCGAGTTGAAGAGGCGGATGCCCAGGCGCGCATCGCCGGAGCCGCGCTACTGCCGGCAGTGAATTTTGGCGCCGGCGCCTCGCGCCAGCGCGCTCAGGTTACCGGCTTCGGGCCCGAAACCTTTAACTCGTTTAGTCCCGTGTTCAGCGCCAGTTATGAATTGGATTTTTGGGGCAAGAACCGCGCGCTTCATGCCTCTGCGCTCGCCACTGCGCTTGCCAGCCACTACGATAAGGAAACGGTGGCACTCACGGTGATCAGTAGCGTCGCCAGCACCTATTTTCAAGCGCTCGAATTTCGCGAACGGCTGCAAGTAGCGCGTGACAATCTCGCCAACGGCGAGAAGATTTTGCACGGCCTGCAGCTGGAGCAGACCGCCGGTATCGCCACGGGACTGGACGTTGCACAGCAAGAGACTGCCGTGGCACTCCTGTATGCCGCGATTCCCCCGTTGCAGCAGCAGTTCCGGCAATCGGTAGCCGCGCTCGCGGTGCTGATCGGCAAAACCCCGGAATCGATCGATGTGGATACGGGCACGCTCAATGACCTGGCCAGTCCGCCAGTCCTCGATGGCTTGCCTTCATCGCTGCTGGCGCGCCGGCCTGACGTCGCCGAATCGGAGCAGCAGTTGATTTCCGCGAACGCCGACATTACGGTTGCTCGCGCGGCCCTGTTTCCCAGCATTCAATTGACCGCCAGCGGTGGCTACGCGAGTTCGGCCCTGTCCTCCCTCATCAATCCCACCAACCGCATTTGGGACCTGGCCGCGGGCCTGACGCAGCCAATATTCCAGGGCGGCGCACTGCGCGGACAAGTCGTGTTCAGCAATGCCCGCTATCGGGAACTGTTGAGCGCGTACCACAAGTCGGTGCTATCCGCGTTCAGCAATGTCGAAAGCGCGTTGGTGGCGGCTCAGCAAACCCAGGAGCAACAGGCTCGACAGCAGGAAGCGGTGAAACAAGCGAGCCGTGCATTTCAATTCGCACAAACGCAAATGTCGGCCGGGACCGTGAACATCCTCACCGTCCTCAACACCGAAAACGCTTTGTTCACGGCTCGGGATGAATTGGTCCAGATTCAATTTTTGCATTTGCAGTCGATGGTGGATTTGTACACTGCGCTCGGCGGCGGATGGCAACAAGGATAAGTAGATGACGAAATACTCCACACTCCAAAAACGCGCTCTTGTAGGCAGCCTCGCGCTGGCGCTCCTGCTGCTGTTCACGTGGCGAGTGATCCACAAGCCGGCCGACGCGGCTTCGCGCAACGCGCCGCCCGCCATCGCAGTGGACACGGCCACGGCCAAGCACTCCGACGTGCCGATCTTTCTTCAGGGATTGGGCACCGTGCAGGCCTTCTATACCGTGACAGTGACCGCGCGGGTCGATGGCGAAATACAGAAAATCGGCTTTACCGAGGGCCAAACGGTGCACAAGGGCGACCTGCTGGCACAGATCGATCCTCGGCCCAATCAAGCCGCCTACGAGCAAGCAGTCGCCACGAAGGCGAAAGATGCAGCGATGCTCGCGAATGCCAAACGCGATTACGATCGCTACATCCTGCTGCAGCCTCAGGACCTCGCCAGCAAACAAACGGTCGATACCCAGCGCGCGACGGTGGATCAGCTTACCGCGCAGGTGCAGGTTGATCAGGCCGTGATCGACAACGCACGCACGCAACTCGACTACACGCGCATCACCTCGCCGATCGACGGCCGCACGGGAGTTCGGCTCATCGATCCGGGCAATATCGTGCGCGCGGCGGGCACGGCCGGCATTGTCGTGGTCACCCAAGTACAGCCCATCTCGGTTGTGTTCACGCTGCCCGAAGAAGACTTAGGCACCGTCGGCGGCGCCCTCGCCCTGGGGCCCGTCCAAGTCACGACACTGTCGCGCGACGGGGATGCCATGCTCGACCAGGGCACACTCGCGCTGATCGACAATCAAATCGATCAAACCACCGGCACCGCACGACTCAAGGCCACTTTCCCCAACACGCGCAATACTCTATGGCCCGGCCAGTTCGTCAATGCCCGGGTGCTGGTGCGAACCGAGCGCAACGTGCTCACCCTGCCATCATCCGCGGTGCAGCTCGGCCCCAATGGACCCTTTACCTACGTCGTCAAGGACGATTCAACGGTGGAAGTGCGGCCGTTGGAGCTCGGCCCCGAAAGCGGCGGCTTGACCGTCATCAAAAAAGGCATCGCCTTGAATGAGCGTGTCGTGACGAGCAATCAATACCGGCTGCAAGCGGGCGTGCATGTGCGCGATAACGCCGCGGCGCCGAAAGCCTCATGAGCATTTCAGAGCCATTCGTCCGCAGGCCGATTGCCACCTCGCTATTGATGGGAGGCATCTTCCTCGTCGGCCTGGTGGTATTTCCGCTGCTGCCGGTCGCACCGCTCCCGCAAGTGGACTTCCCGACCATCTCCGTCTCGGCAACCTTGCCGGGCGCGAGCCCTGAAACCATGGCCTCGTCCGTCGCCACGCCTCTCGAGACTCAATTTGCGCAGATCTCAGGTCTCACGCAAATGACCTCGACCAACGCGTTGGGAACCACACAGGTCACGTTGCAGTTCGATCTGAATCGCAATATCGACGCGGCGGCGCAGGATGTGCAGACGGGGATTGACGCCGCGGGCGGACAATTGCCGAAGAATTTGCCCACGCCCCCGACGTACAAGAAAGTAAACCCGGCCGACTCACCCATTCTGATTCTTGCCGTGCATTCGGACGTTTTGCCGGTAACCACCGTGGATGATTACGCCGAGAACATTCTGGCGCAGCAAATCTCGCAGATCCAGGGCGTCGCTCAAGTCAGCATCGGCGGCCAACAGAAGCCCGCCGTACGCGTGCAGATCGACCCCATCAAACTGGCAGCGTTGGGCTTGCAGTTGGAGGACGTCGCCAACGTCATTAGCTTAGCCACGGTCGACGCTCCAAAAGGCTCCATCAACGGACCCCATCGCGCGATTACGATCTACGACAACGATCAATTATTGAAGGCTGCGCCGTGGAACGATGTGGTCGTTGCCTACAAGAATGGCGGGGCAGTCCGCATCCGCGACATAGGCGTCGCCGTCGATGGGCCGGAGAATTCGTTGATCACCGCCTGGCAAAATGGCCGCCAGGGCATCTTGTTGCTGATCTACAAGCAGCCCGGCGCCAACGTGATCGATGCTGTCGACCGCGTCCAAGCACTGCTGCCGCGCGCCCTGGCTTCCGTGCCGCCTTCCATCAAGGTTGATACCGTCGCCAACCGTACGACGACTATCAAGGCCTCGGTACAAGACGTGGAGATCACGCTGCTGATCACGATTGCGCTGGTCGTGCTGGTGATTTTTCTGTTTTTGCGCAACGCCTGGGCAACGATCATTCCCGGTGTCACCGTACCCTTGGCGCTGCTGGGCACCGTGGCGATGATGTTTGTGCTCAACTTCAGCCTGGACAATCTGTCCTTGATGGCGCTCACCATCGCCGTGGGTTTTGTCGTGGACGATGCCATCGTGATGCTGGAGAACGTCTACCGGCATATTGAAGACGGCATGACGCCGCTGGAGGCAACCCTCAAAGGGGCGGGAGAAATCGGTTTTACGATTTTGTCTATCAGTGTCTCGCTGGTCGCGGTGTTCATTCCGCTGCTATTGATGGGCGGCATCATCGGCCGCTTGTTTCGAGAATTCGCGATCACCATGACGATGACCATCGCGGTGTCGGCCTTCGTCGCGCTGACCCTCTCCCCCACCATGTGCGCATTGTTTTTGCGGGATGAAAAGCATGCCAAGCACGGTAAGGCCTACATGGTGATCGAGCGCGCCTTCGACAAATTGCTGGCCGGCTATACCCGCGGGCTTGATATTTGCTTGGATCACAAGCGCACCACGCTCCTGACATTCATTATCACCGTCGCCGCGACCGTGCTGCTGTACATCTACATTCCGAAGGGATTTTTTCCGCAGCAAGACACCGGCATCATCTCCGGCCTTACGGATGCGCCGCAGGACATTTCGTTTGACGAGATGGTGCGCCGCCAGCATTTGGTGACGGACGTGATTTCAAAAGATCCGGACATCGCCAGCTACGGTACCGGCATCGGCGGGAATCGCCCCCTCAACAATGGTTTTGTCATCATCGGTCTCAAGCCCCGGGATGACCGCAAGTCAGACGCTGATCAGATCATCACGCGATTGCGGCCGCAGCTGGCCAAGGTGCCTGGGATCCAGCTATTCGTCCAGGCGGCCCAGGATTTGAACGTCGGCGGCCGCACATCGCGTACTCAGTACCAGTACACCTTGCAGGACTCGGACATCAACGAGTTGAACGAATGGGCGCCGAAGATGCTCGAGGCCTTGCAGAAGCTTCCGAGCTTACGCGACGTGGCTTCGGATCAGCAAACCAGCAGCGGCATGCTGTCGATGACGATCGATCGCGATCAAGCGTCGCGTTTTGGCATTCAACCCGCGGCGGTCGACCAGGCGCTCTACGATGCTTTCGGACAACGCCAGGCCGCCCAGTACTTTACGCAGGCCAATAGCTACCATGTGGTGATGGAGATCACGCCGTCACTGCAGGGCGATCCGGAGTCGCTGAAGAAGATTTACCTGAAGTCGCCGCTGACGAACCAAATGGTACCGCTGTCCACGATGGTCAAGTTCGACACCGAGCACGTGACCTATCTTTCGATCCAACATCAGGGACAGTTTCCGGCGGTGACGCTGTCGTTCAATCTCGCCCCGGGTGCCGCACTCGGCGATGCCGTTACAGCGATCGACCGCGCCTCGCTGCAGATGCACTTGCCCGCGACGATCAACGGCAACTACCAAGGTACCGCTCAGGCCTTTCAAAGTTCCTTGAAGAGTCAGCCCTACCTGATCCTGGCGGCGTTGGTGGCCGTGTACATCATTCTCGGCATGCTCTATGAGAGCTATATTCATCCGTTGACCATTTTATCGACGCTGCCTTCGGCGGGTGTCGGCGCGCTCTTGGTATTGCTCATATTCCATATAGAGCTGTCCGTCATCGCCTTGATCGGCATCATCCTGCTGATCGGCATCGTCAAGAAAAACGGCATCATGATGGTCGATTTCGCGTTGCAGGCCGAACGCGAACAGCATCTCTCGCCCCACGATTCCATCCGCCAGGCGTGCCTGCTGCGATTCAGACCCATCATGATGACCACCATGGCAGCTTTGCTCGGGGCGCTGCCGCTGGCGCTGGGGCACGGAACGGGTTCCGAGTTGCGCCGACCCTTGGGCTACACCATGGTAGGCGGGCTGATCTTGAGCCAGGCGCTGACGTTGTTTACGACGCCCGTTATCTACCTGTACTTGGACGAATTCAGCGCCAAGATGCGCGGCCGGCGGCAAAAGAAGCATGCGGCAGCCGCGTTGGCGGAGGAGCAGTCGGATGCGCACGCACCCCTCGGGGAGCACACATGAAGATTCTGCTGGTCGAAGATAATGAACGCGTCACGCAATTCGTCATCAAGGGCCTGCAGGAAGCCGGACACACGACGGATCATGCGGGGAATGGCCGAGACGGCATGTTCCTGGCGGCCAGCGAGCCGTATGATGTCATCATCATGGACCGCATGCTGCCGGGCGACATCGATGGGCTCGCCATCATTGAGGTGCTGCGCAAAGCCGGCAAGCGCACGCCGATCCTGATCTTGAGCGCGCTGTCGGAGGTCGACGATCGCATTCGGGGACTGCGCAGCGGCGGCGATGACTACTTGACCAAGCCTTTCGCCTTTGGCGAACTGTTGGCGCGAATTGACGCGTTGCATCGCCGGGCAGAAGGTGTCGATCATGAAATTCCGCTCAGCGTCGGCGATTTGCACATGGACCCGCTGACGCGCAAGGTGACCCGGGGCGACAGGCCGATTACACTTCAGCCACGCGAATTCAAGCTGCTGGAATACCTCATGCGCCATGCGGGCCAGGTCGTGACGCGCACCATGCTGTTGGAAAATGTTTGGGATTACCACTTCGATCCGCAAACCAACGTGGTCGACGTGCATATCAGCAAGCTGCGTCAGAAAATCGACGCGGAGTTCGAGCGCCCGCTGCTGAAGACCGTTCGCAATGCCGGCTACACGGTGACCGCGAGTGACTAGGATGATCCGCTCGTCCGCGCTGTCCCTGGCGCTGGGCTACGTGGCTTTGGGGTTGACGGCACTGGTGCTGTTCGCCG
>DATNKC010000167.1:0-4916 GCA_035603615.1 Steroidobacteraceae bacterium
TGCGCAAGGATATCGATCCATCGGACTTGCTGCGCGCGATGGTCGGCGTGAGTTATGGAAATCCCGACGCTGGCTGGCAGGCGAGCGCGCGGCGACTCATCGACATTCTGATGGATGGGCTGCGGCGTAAGGGTCCATGAATGGACGGTACTCAGTCGCCCAGTGGACGGCTCATCCGGTAGTGGTCCGCGACGCGCCCGCGCCGGTTCTGTAGTTTAGATGCGCGCAGCGCCTCAACTTCGAACCCGAGTCTCTCGTAAAGCAACTGCGCGCGCGGGTTGGTGACGGCGACATCGAGGGTTGCGCAGCGATGGCGTTTTGCGTCGAGTCCCTCAAGCAGATGCCCGATGAAATGCGCGCCTATGCCGCGCCCACGCATTTCTTCTCGGACGCCGAGATGACACAAATAATACTCCTGCGCGTGTGGCGGCCGGATGATCGCCTCCACGCGAAGGCCCCGCACCATGACACCCCACGCGCGAATTGCACCGTAGAATCCCCATATTTGAAGCGCGCCCGCAATCGTGAAGCGCGTCACCGTGCGACCATCGAACGCGGCGCCCACGGCAACAACCTGCCCGCCCATCTCGGCGATACGATGAGCCCGCCAGCCGAACTCGCCCCCACCGTGTAGGTACGCGAAGCGCAAGAATGCCTGGGCATCCCGCGTACCACCATTATTGAAGACATAATCAAACGCCGCCGGCCCCGAACTATAGATGAGCGGCACCGCATCAGCGACGTCTGCCCGGCTGGCCGCGCGGAAGGTCAATGCAACCTGATTTTCGGCGTGCGATTCATACATTTTACGCGTCGCCGAGCACCGTCAGAGCCGCTGCGACACGATCATCCTCCACGAGCAATTGCACGCCCCCCGTTCCGCCTTCCATGCCGACGCCCACACCGATGATGACGGAAGGTATGCCTTCGGCGTCCAAGGCGATCCTCGCCAGATCCGCTTCAACTCGAGTCGAGTATGTCTTGATGGTTTTCATCGATGGTTTGCTCTGTGCCCGGAAGGACGGCAATCTTACCGGGGTGTGGGCGCCCCCAACTCGGCAAACACTTTCGATGCAATCACATCCACTTGTTGGGGTGTCATTTTTGCAAAAACCCCCCCCCACGCGGATGACGTCGTGTTGTATACGCGCTCGCCAAATGCCTTGCCGTCGTTCAGATCGGAATAGCTGGCCTTGGCATCGATGTAGGCATTGCCGGTCATGACGCCAAAGAAAATGCGCGACCCGATTCCAACCATGTGATAGTCATTTACGTAGACTTGCAACAGAGTTCCGGTTTCGCCAATCGAGCGAGCGTCACCCTTTTGCACATCAAACGCCACGTTGGCGGCCTTCGCGTGATCTAAAAAAGTCGCCCGCCACTCTTCCTGGAATGCAGACCAGTCCTTTGCTTGCGTCACCACGGCCGGCCCCGTCATGTTCAAAACGAGACGCTTAGTCGATGCCGCCGGAACGACTGGTGCAGGGGGCGGCGCCGCATCGGTTGCAACCACAGCGCCTTCCGGAGCCGTTGCCGAATCAGGTCGCCCGCCGCTAGCGCAGCCGCCGGCCAACACAACAATCATTAAGGCGCCGCCTATTTGAATTTTCATTGTTAAGTTCTCCCTATTTGATCAAGCACCTTTTCCCGCCGGCATCTACTGGCGAGTCTAAACCTGCCTGACCTCGAGAAGCGTGAGATTGTTATAACGGTGCGATTATTCTCGGCGCGACGATGGCGCGGCAGACAGAGGGGCGAGTGGGGTCGCGGGGACCTGTCGGGCCCGCGCACGCCGCACGATTACGTCAGACTCAACGGTCAGCGTTGCCATCTGCCAGTCGGGCACAGAGGCAATTTTCAGATACCCGGTAAGATCCGGCAACCGCTCGATCTCCGAGGCCATGACCGCCGGTTCAATCCTGAGCTGTTCATTTTTGGAGGTAGCTGAACGCCACTCTCCCGAGCGACGCGTGATCGACAGGGTGGTGTGCATCACTTCGCGCTGACCGATGAGCTTTGAGGCAAATTCCGACGTACCGCCGCGTTCGCTGGCCGAGCAGCGCAAGATCAATGTGTTACCGCAATTCTCAACGATGGTCTCTGCCGTGCCCTTGCCGTAAAGGCCCGAGACCTGGGCGATAGATTGAAAACCCAGCACACAACGGCCACCGAATTTTCGCAGGCGCGCCAGCGCGTCCTTGAGGCCATCGATTTCTCCGAGCGCGTCGAGTTCATCGACGATAAACCACAGACGTTGATCGCCTTCCTCACCATTCATCGCCTCGAAGATGCCAAGACGCATCCAGGTCGAAATGAGTCGGCGGAGCGCCGCGATTTCAACCGCCTTATAGGGCAGAAACAGCACCCCGCCGCGGCCTTTGCCTAATCCCGCACGCCCCTCGCGCACCCACGCTCGCACCGACAGCGGTCGTGCCTCGTGCTTCGTGGTGTATTCGAATACGCGCACGGCCGAAGCCAGCACGGCTTGAGTCGATGCCAGCATCTTCTCATTACCCGGCTTGAAAAAACGCGCCGCGGCGGTGCCTTCCAGCATCCTTCCCAGTTCGTCATCATTGGCCCTGTTCAAAACTCGCGAGAGTTCCCGGTCATCGCACACATCACTTGTCCTCAACTGCCGGACCACTTCTGTAAATAGGGTGCGTGCATACTCATTCCAAACCCGGTCCTCATTGCCCGAATCCGGGATGAGTGCCCGTGCCAGCTGATCGATGTCGTAGTCCTCGGTGATTTCGCCAAACAGGTCCCATTTGCGTGCGTCCGGATCGAAGGGATTTAAAATCACATCCCCCCGTTCAGGATCGTAGTAGCGATTTAGATATCCCCCGTCCGGGTCGGCGATGACCGCCCGATCGCCGCGTGACAGGGCGGCGCTCAAGATCTCGTGAATCGCAGTGCTTTTTCCGGTTCCCGTTGTGCCGATGATTTTAAAGTGCTTGGTTTCATCGGCCAGCGGCATCGAGACCCCGGCCAGCGTGACCGGCACCGCAGCGTGTACTTGGATTTCCTTGATAGGCGCCTTGGCGACGACCGCGCCGCGCCGATGTTTCGGTTCCCGCATCGTAGGCGCCAGGGCAAGGGCGCGGCCGCCGATAAAGCCGATGGTCATCGAACCTAAGAACCCGACCGTGGGCTGAATCCATCCCGCACTCCAGCCGACCGCGTGCAGCACCGCAGCCAGCAGCGAGATGCACAAAGCCGCGAGCAACAACAGAGGCGCGGCCAACAACGGCGCGAGCAGATACTTGTGGGTGGCTGCGTGCGCCTGAGCGAGACCTGCCACCAGTGCGATGAGCACCAGAGCATACGCGATTACCAAAGCTGACGTTCCGTGCGTAAGGGCCTGGAGTTGCGCCGTCATGGTAATCCTCTAGCGCCCGACCGATAGGCCGCCGCCCAGGTTACGCGCGAGGCATCGCTTCCGAGTAAGTGTTTGCTAGGCAGAAAGTGGACGGCCATTCACGCATCGTCCTTGGCGCATGGCAATATGGCGCATCATTGCGCAGGTGCGCAGGTGAGCGCAAGCACTCTTGGCAAGCGCGACAAGCTGTTGCGCAGCACAAATAACAGTACCCGCCACGACTATTTTAATCGCGGCATGCGCAAGTTAAGGCTTGCCGGTTGCCACGAATTACTTCTTATTCGCTCCCGGCACCCCTAAAACCTCAAACCTCAAATTGATCGCAGAGCCCGACAACTGATTTGGTACGCAGGTCATCTGACTCTCTACGCTGCGCGTCGTAAACATCGGCAAGACCTTATCGCGAAATTGTTCGATGAGTTCGCAGTCTCCAAGAGCGAGTTCACGAGGCGACCGATCCGCAAACCTTACCGAGCGCCACACTCCGTTGACCGGCGGGCTTGCGTTCTCCCCATTCGCTGCCGGCGCAAGCGTATAGAACGTGAGGCGCGCCCGTGCGAATTTGTCCGGAACTCCGTATCCACGATCGCAAGCCTCGGATGTCGACTTCGCATCCGCGCGAGCGCCCGCTGCGATCAAGAGCACTTTGAGCTTGCTCGCAAGCCCGTCGCACGAATAAGTGGTCGTAAACCCAAAATATTGGAAACTGTATTCGCGCTTTTGCCAGACACCCTGTTCTGAATCAGCGCCCGATGGCTCATCCGCAAACGACGTCATGCTGAATCCAACAATGACGAGGGCGCAAGTTACTTGCAGGGCTCTTCGCGATGTCACGATCTTGTCTCCCGACGAGGCCCTAGGCTAGCGGCGGTACCAACGCTCACGAGGAAACCGATCGAATCGGTACCGATCGTAGTCACGGCGCCAGTAGCGGCCATGCTCATAACAATAAGGACCGCAATAGACCGGCGCGCGCCCGAATGGAGCACCCACTGCAACGGCCGGAACATCAACCCCCACAGTCAGATAGGGATGGGCGTCGGCCGAAACACTGGCGCCCACACCCGCAACTACAACGGCAGCGCTCACTGCAACGAATGACCATTTGTTCATGGCGGCGATCCTTTAGTGATGAACCTCAATAGATAGAACGCCGCGTCGCATCGCTCGTTGACCCCGGGCGAACAGGTTACTACTTGTTAACGTTGCCACGTTTGCCCTCCAGCGGAGCGGCTCAAGGGGTCTTTAACAAATCTCCAATCAGAACGGCTCTGTATAACTGCGCAGTTCCAATTCCCAACTCCACGCGCCAGGTGGCTGCGCCAGCGCAGCCATGTAGGACCGCGCGATCGCCCGCGGCGACAACACGTCAAGGGCTTGGCTGCCCTGAACGACGCCGCCGTCGATGACGAAATGCACAACATGAATCCCCTGCGGACCCAGTTCGCGAGCGAGACTCTGCGCAAGTCCCCGCACTGCAAACTTCCCCATCGCGAAAACCGACGAACGCGCAAAGCCCTTGACACCGGCCGTTGCA
>DATNKC010000168.1:0-6149 GCA_035603615.1 Steroidobacteraceae bacterium
CCGGCAAAAATGCCTTGCTCGATCGTGATCTTGCGTTGACCGGAAACATTCCAGCGCAAATGCAGATACTTGACATCGCCAGTCTGGGCATCGAGAACAAAGGGTTGCGTGCCTTCTTGAATGACGTATTGCGTCGTGCTGTCAGGAGGCGTAGTCCACGCGGAATCGACGGTGGCAATGAAAGTCGTGCCGTCATATCCGGTCACCTGCTTTACCTCATTAAGCGTGCCGGTGCCGCCGGCAATTCGCACATAGTATTCGTTGTAATAGCCGGAGACGGTCGATGAGCCCGCGGCTAGCGTGATAGTGTTCGCGGCGCCGCTTTGCGCGGTTCCCGTCACGAGCGCGTAGCCGTAACGTGCGATAAAGGTGTCGTTGATGTACAGCATTACGTTGTCGCTGAATCCGTATTGCATGACATCGAGCATGGTGCCGGTGTGATAGAAAGTCGTGTAGACCGTGCCTTCCGCAAACGTATCGGCGTTTGAATTGGCCGCACTGACCATGGTGGCCCGCGGAACTGTTGGTCCGAACTGGGTAATCAACGAGGGAGCGGCACCGCTGAATGTAAATGCAGGATTGACGGCGGAGGAGCTGGTCAAATAGGCATTATTGGTGGTCAAGCCAGCTGTTGCCGTGGCGTCGAAAGTAACCGTCGGCGTGATGTCGAGGGGCGGCGGCGTTGGCGGCGTTGGTGGAGTTGGAGGTGTCGGCGCGGATGGCGCAGAGGCTGCGGCGCCGCCGCCGCCACCGCCACCACATGCAGCAAATAGGGGCGCAGTCGCGCCCAAACCTAACGCGATTAAAATTTCGCGTCGGGTTGATTTCACAGGCGTGTGAGAGGGCTCGATCTTGCTCGATACGTCATTCGCGCTCATTGAGTGACATCCTTCGATTATTCTTTCTCGTCAAATAGTTCTTCTGTGTGCAGAAGGTTTTCGTCGAGCGGAGTTTATCGAAGAGGCGAAATCTTTTTCGCTATGCCCGGTGACGGATTTATCCTACGGAGCGCTGCATTTTTTACATTCGGAATGACGACGGCGCTGACCACGTGTGCAGCACGTGATCAGCGTCCGGTGCGACATAATATTGCGCGATTGCTTAGGGCAGATCCTGCAGCGCTCCGAACGTGCCCGACGCCGTCGCACTTTGCAGCAGCACCCCAGGATGCGTGGTCGCGACTCCGCCTTGCATCGGGAAGGTCACGCCGTTGCTGACCACGATGTCGAGCTTGCCATCACCGTTGATATCGGCGATCGCAATTTCGTTGGCGCCGGGCGCAGGATAAATGTTCGCCGGCAGGAATTTGCCGGGATTCGCAGGATCGTGCAGCAGGACGGTGACGAACTTCTGTCCACCGATGATGATGTCGAGCTTGCCTGTTCCCTGCAGATCGCGCAGTTGGATGGATTGCGGCCGGTCCTGGGTCGCGATGGGGTAACCGACCGGCGTGAGGAATGCGCCGTGGCTTGCGGGATTCTGAATCAATATATAGACCGCGGTGGCCATGCCGCCCGTCGCGCCCGGATCGGTAATCACGAGATCATTCAGGCCGTCGCCATCGACGTCGCCGATTGCAATGACGTTGCCGCCAATGACGTTGGCGTTGAGGGTCTGGGTAAAGACCGATACCGGCGCTGCAAAAGTCGTACTGGATGCCGCGCCCGTGTGCATGAGGACTTTGACGCCGACGTTGTCGGTTAGCGCCACGTCCGCTGCACCATCGCCATTGAGATCTCCCAATGCAACCCAGTTGGCGCCGCCAGGATAGAGACTAACCGGTGCGGCGAACGTCCCGGGCGATGTTTGTACGAACAGCGACACATTGAAATCAGCGGAGACCAAATCCGGCACGCCGTCGCCATTCATATCGGCGATCGCCACTTGCGAGGCGCCCGGTGAGTTCAACACCAGTGCCGGATTAAAGCTGCCCGGGCTGTTCTTGTTGTTGAAGAACACGTCCAGCGCGCCATCATTGGCGCTGGCCGTGACCACATCCATCAGACCGTCGCCGTTGATATCGGCGCTGGCAATATACAAGGGGTTGAATCCGTCGGCTGTCGCGACGGGTGCGGCAAATACGCCCGCTGCCGTCGAGAGGTAGGCCTTGATGTTGGAGGGGGTCGACGAAACCGCCGGTTGCACGGTACTCAGCGCGACCACGTCTGCAAAGCCGTCCCCATTGAAATCGGCGCTCACGACACCGTTCGAAAACTCCGTGGGGGTAATATTTCCACAGCCGAAGCAACCCCGATCATCGTCGTCGCAACTCGCGAGCACGACGCACAAACTAATCAGCGGCAGGGATAGTGAAGTAACGCGAATATATTGCTGTAACATGCTGATATTTCACCCCTTTAAATTGTAAAAAGCATGTCTGCTCGGACTGAAGCGCCATAAATGCTTCGTGCCGCGGCGGATCGTTGCAAATAAGACCGGCCACGCCGGGTTCTAGTTCAACGTTTGACCACCGGTTCCGATGACAGACCTGGTGCCCGATTCCTGATCAATCCCCGGGCTAGGCGCCCGGCTATACTCTGCCATCCGTATAAGAGCCTAGCGCATAAGAGCTGCCAATATGGGGCCGATGACAAATTACCGTATACCTACGCTTCTGACCTGCGTCGCCCTGCTTTCGGCCTCGGCTCATGCCGCAGCGCACGTCGACATCACCGAAATAACGATCGCTGAAACGCAACGCGCGATCGCTGAGCACCGAATCAGCTGTCACGAAGTGATCGAGCAATACCTGCAGCGCATCCAGGCCTACGATCAAAGCACGCGCTTAAACGCCCTGGTCGTGGTCAACCCCAATGCGTTAGCCGAGGCGGATCGGTTTGATGCCGAGTTCAAACTCTCGAAAAAAATTCACGGCCTTCAATGTATCGGCATTATCGTGAAGGACAATTATGACACCAAGGATCTGCCGACGACCGGCGGTTCGCTTGCGATGAAATGGTTTGTCCCCGGCACCGATGCTTTTATGGTGCAACGAATACGCGCGGCCGGCGCCATCATCCTGGGAAAATCGAATATGGCGGAGTGGGCCTTTAGTCCCTATGAGACAGTGAGCTCGATCGCGGGGATTACGCGCAATCCGTATGACCTGGATTACGTGCCCGCTGGTTCAAGCGGCGGAACGGCGGCCGCGGTTGCCGCCAATTTTGGCGCCGTGGGCTTGGGCACGGATACGGGCAATTCGATCCGTGGGCCTTCATCGCATAACGCTCTGGTGGGAATTCGACCGAGCATCGGTCTCACGAGCCGCGACGGCATCATTCCGTTATTCCTCGGTGCCGATGTCGGCGGACCCATTGCGCGCAGCGTGGAAGACGCGGCTGCGCTGCTCGAGGTGGTTGCCGGATACGACCCTAACGATCCTGTCACCCAGAATTCCGAGGGTCATCTTCCTAAGTCTTACAGGGCCTTTCTCGATCGGCAGGGGCTGCGCGGCGCACGCATCGGGGTGTTTCGTGCGTACCTGGATGCAGCGACCGGCGATCCTCAGATCAAAGAACTCACCGAGAAGGCCATTCGGGACTTGAAGGCGCAAGGCGCGGTGATCGTGGATCCGTTCGAAATTCCCGATTTCGAGGCGTTGACCAAGAATATTTTTTGCGGGGACTTCCAGTCGGACTTGAACAGCTATCTCGAGAAACACGGCCAAGGCGCACCCTACAAGACTCTCTCGGCAATTATCGATTCAGGACTCTACCTTCCTTACATCGAGACCCGCCTGAAGAGCACCGCGGCCGCAAAACCCGGAAGCGAAGCCGACCATACCGTCTGTCCCGATGTGTATCACAACGAGAGGAAAATCGCGTTTCGCGCGGCGATCCGCGCCGCGATGGCAAGCTATAGGGTGAAGGCCATCATCTATCCGACCTGGAGCAATGCGCCTCGCAAGGTGGGCGATGAGAAGAGTCCCGCGGGCGACAACAGTCAGGTGCTATCGCCACAGAGCGGGTTCCCGGCGATCACCGTGCCGATGGGCTACACGCACGGGGAACTCCCGGCCGGTTTGACGTTTCTCGGCGATGCCTTCGACGAAGGCACGTTGATTAAATTCGCCTACGCCTACGAACAGGCGACCAAGCATCGGCACGCGCCGCCGAAATTTCCGCCCCTGAACTAGCGACCGCTACGTTGCGCGCCGTCATTCCGTATTTTTTCAGCGCTGCCTTGCTTGGCGCGACTTGCGTCAAGTCGGCGCAAATCGCAGGATTTCCTGACTGGGCCTATCCGCCCTGCGTTAGAGCAGCCACTGAAGCCGACAACAGCCGAATCTTGAGTGTCGCGGGATCAAAGGTGCACTTTACCGAAGCGGATTTGGACGCAAGCGGACATGATCGACCTGGCGGCGTACGCCGCCTCTCTCAAGCCATAGATATCATCCTGGAGAAATTGAAATGTCCCGGCGAAATTCGATTGTTGCGCTTGCCGCGAAGCGACACGGAATGAGTTGGGTCGCAACGCTCTCGCTCGGTGTGGCGTTCGCACTGTCCGCGTACTCGCAGCCGGCCCTGCAACAGGGTGCCGCGCATCCGATCGTTCTGCACGCGGCCCGCCTGCTCGAGATCGATACAGGCCGCGTGCTTTCGCCGGGGGAGATTCTGGTCGAAGGTGACCGCATTATTGCTGTGGGTTCGGCCGTTTCTCATCCAACGGGCGCTCAGCTCATCGACCTCGGCGATAGCACGCTGCTGCCGGGTCTCATCGATGCTCATGTGCATCTGTTTCTGCATCCGGGTGCCGAAGATTTACAGACGGTCGAAGAGTCCGTGCCGCAGCGGACCATCCTGGCGATTCTGGCAGCCAAAGATGACTTGATGGCGGGTTTTACCGCGGAACGGGACATGGGTACGGAGGGCGCGGGTTCCGCCGACAGCGCGGTGCGCGACGCGATCAACAAAGGTCTGGTCCAGGGTCCCAGGTTGCGCATCTCGGGAAATGCCATCGATATACTCGGCGGCCATGAAGACGCCAATCACTTCAATCCCGCACAACAGGTCCTGTCCAACGCAACCTATGCCAACAACGCGGATGAAATTGTTGCCGCGATTAGGCAACAGCATAAGGAAGGATCTGACTTCGTCAAAATGTATGAAACCGGGCCGGACTCCATGCAGGATGGCGTGCTGCATACGCCTTATCAATATACGGCCGCGCAGCTCAAGGCAGCGATTGATGAGGCTGCGCGATTCGGCGGTGTTGTGGCGGTCCATGCAATGGGCGAACCCGGCACCTTGTACGCCGCCCAGGCGGGTGTGGCCTCGATCGATCACGCCTCACAGCTGAGCGATGAAACCATGCGAATCATGAAGGCGAAGGGCATACCGGCGGTGCCGACCTTCACAATCTTCGAGTACTTCATGAACCAGTCTGAAGCAGGAGCAAGGCGCGAGCGCCCGATGCTCGAGTACAAGGTCAGGGAATTCAAAAAACAGATTGCCGCGGGAATTCCTTTTGCGGTCGGCTCGGATGTGGGTCCGTTTCCCCATGGTACCCAAGCCCGGGAGCTCGAGCTGATGGTGAAGTATGGAATGAAACCACTGGCGGTGCTGCAGGCCGACATGATCAATGGCGCAAAGCTGCTCGGCTGGGGCGGACAAATCGGTGAACTGAAGCCGGGTTACTTCGCCGACATTGTGGCTGTGCCGGGTTCGCCGCTCGAGGACATCACCGTGGTGGAACATGTTTCCTTCGTGATGAAAGGCGGCGCCATTGTGAGAGTACCCGCGGCGGCGCGGTAGACGATGCATGCGCGCGGATGACGTAAAGGCCCTGTTCTTCGATGTCTTCGGGACGCTGGTCGATTGGAGATCGGGTGTCGCCGCCGCGGCGGAAACCGTCCTAAGGCCCCAGGGGATCGTGCTGGACTGGATTGCCTTTGCCGACGCTTGGCGCGATCAATACCAACCGGCAATGGAAGCAGTGAGATCGGGCGCCATCGCCTACACGAAGCTCGATGTACTGCATCGGCGCACGCTGCAAAAGATCCTGCCGCAATTTGGTCTCGAGGGCCTCAAGGATATTGAATTGGACCGCCTCACGCTGGCCTGGCACCAGCTCGACGCGTGGCCGGACGTGCAGGCCGGTCTTTCGAGGCTGCGCCAGCGATACTTGATCGCTCCTCTCTCCAATGGCAA
>DATNKC010000169.1:0-7324 GCA_035603615.1 Steroidobacteraceae bacterium
TCGTGATGTTCTTTATGTTCCATCGGGTTCGAATTCCTTCAATGCTCGAATGTCTGCATGCGCCACAGCGCAGGGAAAAAAACGCGCGCCCATAAAACTGTCACTATAATTGTGGCGACACCACCGATCACAATGGCGGGCACCAAACCGAACCACGCTGCCGTGGTGCCCGACTCGAACTCTCCCAATTCATTCGATGCGCCGATAAACACCGAAGTAACCGCGCTGACTCGCCCGCGGATCTCATCCGGCGTTTGCAGCTGCACCAGCAGCGAGCGAACGAACACGCTAATCATGTCCCCCATCCCCAATATGACCAACGCAATCATGGCCACCCAAAACAAATGCGTGAGCCCCAACACCACGGTCGCGATGCCGAATGCGGCAACGCCCGCGAACATCGTGACCCCGACATTACGCGAGACCGGCCGAAACGCCAGCCAAACCGCGGTGGCGCCCGCGCCGATGCCGGGGGCCGCCCGCAAGTAGCCAAAAACGTCCGGTCCGGCGTGCAGCACATCTCGCGTATAGGCGGGCAATAGCGCCGTCGCACCGCCGAACAATACCGCAAATAGATCCAACGAAATGGCCCCCAGTACCGTTTTGCGACGCCAAACGAAGTGCAGGCCCTGCAACAGGGTAGACCAGGTCAGGGCAGAGCGTGCCGAGGGCAAGCGGCGCTTCTGAATCAGGCCCACCAGGATGATGGCCGCCAGCAACAATATCGCCGCAGTGCCGTAAACCACCCCTGCGCCGCTGTTTTGACCGAACCGGCCCCCGGCCAGCGCATACACGATGCCACCGATGCTGGGACCCACGATGACCGCGACCTGATTGGTCGAGGAGTTGATCGCGAGCGCGTTGCGCAGGATGGCGGTGGGCACGATCGTGGGTACGAAGGATTGCGTGGCCGGCATTTGAAAGGCCCTGGTGATGCCGAGAATGCCCAACACCCCAAAAATCGGCAGCGTGGTCCCGATGTTCATCCATGCAAAGCCAAGCAGCAGCAAGGTACAAATCGCATAGGCGCACTGGCCGAGCATGATGATCATGCGCCGGTCGAACTGATCCGCCACATGCCCTGAGAACAACACCAGGCATAGGAACGGCAGAAACTGCGACAGTCCGATCAGCCCCAGATCCAATAGCCGCCCGGTGATGTGATACACCTGCCAGCCGACGGCCATGATGACCATCTGCGTGGCAATGGAGGCGAAAAACCGCGAGCAAAGGTAGAGTGCGAAGTCGCGGTTTCGGAGAACTGCGAACCCGCCACTCACGGTCTTAAAGATTGCTCGGCGAGCTCATTCGCTGCGGATTTGCGGCAAAATCCTGCGTGAAGAGCACATTCAACAACAAGCCGCGGTGATGCTGCAATCCTTTCAGGTGCTCAGCAAATTTTTCAGGTCCGAGAAACACGATTGGGTTGCCGAACACGTAAGCGGACTTGAAATATTTTTCGACCGTTGCAACGAACTCGATAGCACTGCTGCCCTGCTCGCGCAGCTGTTCCGGCGAGAACTCGACATAGAGATTTTTTGCCCTGGCCAGGCTCAGTTGCGCTCCGCGCATCACCGCCACCTCGCTGCCCTCGGTATCCATCACGATGAGATCGATCGAGTCCCACCCCGCCGGAATGGTCCGATCGAGCGTGTCGAGGTTTACGGTGATCTCTCCATCTGCCGACGCGACCCGACTGTTGCCCGTGTTGATGCTGTTTTCGGTGAACTGGATTTTTCCTGTTCGATCGCCTAGAGCCGTGTTGAGGGTGGCCACGCCTTCGACCTGGTTCAGCGCCAAATTCATGTTCAGCAGCCGAAAATTACGCGGGCTCGGTTCGTACGCGACGATCGAACGCGTTCCGGAGATGCGTGCCAGGGGTATCAGCACTGCGCCGATATGCGCGCCGGCGAATACCACGCGCGATTTGGCGTCCAGCAGTTGCTTCAACCAGCTTATTTCCGGCCAGTCGTATTCTCCATTCTCGAGCAAGGAGCGCGAGACGTTGAAATCTCCGACGTGCACGCAAAGCCGGCCATTTTTAGTCTCGGCGACGATTGCAATCGCATGCTCGCCCAGGGATTTTGCCCGCCATTGAGCACGCAACCGTCTCGAGAGCCGCTTTAAGTAGTGGTTTCTCACTCAAAAATATCTGAACTCTCGGCTCAACCCCCGGCGCGCAACGATTGAATTTCGAGGCCGCTTGCGCCGTTCACCCAGGTGTCCTTGTCGCGGATGATGGCTTGCGCCGGCAACGCGGCGGTCTGAACCGTCATGCCCGGCAGTTTGCGCACCGCCGTTCCGACCGCAAATATCTCCACCAAGCTGGTTCCGAGTTCGACGATGTAGGTCTTGATGCCGACAACTTCCTCCGCACCCAGTGCCGTCGCCTCCCGGTTGAGTCGATCGAACACCTGCTCGCGGGCCTCATAGATCAGCTTCGTCAGATCGCCGAGCTCGCCCCGCACCAGGCCCTGGAACGCCGCTCTGATTCCGCCGATCGCGCCGAGCGAATACACGGACGTTGATATGAGCAGCTTGATCGGCGCGTATCCCAGCTGCGTCATGCCCCAAAGCTCCTCGCCCGTGAGGTCGCTGGAGACCGGCGAGCTGCGTGTTTCGGGCGGCAATTGTGTATGAACCGCCGCGGTCCCGGCCATGTACATCTCGTGGAATCCGGCAAAATGCAGCACGTTGGTGCGCACGCCCACCACCGCATTGGCGCCCACCGCCTTGGCATGCGTGACCAGCCGGTCCAGCGCGTGATGCCGCGTTTCGTTGAACACATCGCTGAATTCTTTGATCTCGCCGCGCACCAGCGTCTTTAACGTTCCGGCGATGCCGCCGACGGCACCCACAGAATAAGCAATATTGCCGAAAACGAATTCCCTCGGATCGTAGCCCGCGTCCATATGGCAATACAGTTCCTGAGCATCGCCGGCGCTGGTGAACAGCGCCGTGCCGGGGCCGCCCCTAACGCCCGATCCGACGAACAAGAATTCCGAATTGCCGCTGAGGCCGCGAAGTTCAGAGGTGACGCCGACGACACCGTGGACCTGTTCCCGATCGGCTTCCGCGCGCATGCGCTTGAACGCCGCCGCCCGGCCCTCATGAATCATCTGCGTGACATCGGGAATTTCACCGCCCACGATGCCGCGAAACGCCGAACGTACGCCGCCGAGAAAACCCATCGACTGGATGCTGTTGCCGATCACGACACCGCTCGGGATGAGGCCCTTCAGGCGCATGCAGTAGATTTCGTTACCCGACAAACCGGTCAATTTGAGTGCGCTCTGCATGCAGCGATCGTAAGATATAGCGGGCTAACTGTCGACGCACGATCGCAAACTAAACGCAGGACTTACCAGCGGCATCCATGTGGATCTTCGAACAGGCCGGGCAAGGTTGGGTACAGCTCGGTGAACTCGGGCTGGCCTTCGTACTGTCAGCTCTGATTGGAGTCGAGCGCGAGATACGCCACAAGAGTGCGGGCTTGCGCACCTACACGCTCGTCGGCTTCAGCGCCGCGCTCATCATGCTGGTATCGAAGTACGGCTTCATGGACGTGCTGGTCAACAACCGCATTGTCCTGGATCCTTCGCGCATTGCCGCCCAAATCGTTACGGGCATCGGATTTATCGGCGGCGGCTTAATTTTCGTGCGTCGAACCAACGTGCGCGGCCTGACCACGGCTGCCATCGTATGGCTGACGGCGGCGATAGGCATGGCGTGCGGCGCCGGGTTGCCGATATTGGCCCTCGCGGTGACTGGCGGCCACTTCGTCGTCGTAGTCGGGTTTCCTTACATTGCCAGCCGCTTGCCCCGCTCCCGCTGGACGCCTTCGTTGCTGCAAATCTGCTATCAAGACGGGCGCGAAGTCCTGCGCGAGGTGCTCGTGCGATGCACGCAGCACAATTTCACTGTCAGCCGGCTGCAGGTTGAAAAGGAATCGCCCGCGAATCCGCAAGAGGGCGCCGGCCGCACCGTCACGGTCGCTCTGGAGGTTCAAGGAACCGGCTCGGTTTCCAAGTTGGCTGCAAAACTCGCCGATATTGACGGCATGGTTTCGGTGAATGCGGGTGATGTCAACGAGGTGACCGATTGAGGCGCGGCGTCCAGGTACTCCAGAGGATCAGCGCGAGCAGCACCAGTTGGAAAGGCAGCCGAACGATGAGCGCCCAACGCGGAACGTTGAACAGCTCGGCATGCTGCAGCATGTAGACGTTGGCCGGCGTTACCGCAATGGTGAGTAAAAATAGTCCGATACCGGCGGCACGCCGCGTCGCGGGTATCAAGATGCCAATCGCGCCCAACAATTCGAACACGCCGCTGACCAGCACCGCGGCCCGCGGCCACGGGATAACCGGGGGCACGATGCGCATTTCCACCTCGGTGAGCGAGAAATGCGCGACACCCCCGAACAGAAACCAGAGAAACACCAAAATCAAGCCGACGCGCTTCAATATGGGAGTCATGGCGGGCGGATTCACCGCGATGCTGTCAGGTTCGTTGTTCGCCGTCGTCATCGAGGCTCCCCCGGGAGTAATCCGGATCGGTTAGCTGCCGGCGCGCTTTGCGCCGACGCCGCCAAAAGCGCTCGAACCTCGGTGCCAGTCCCGCCCACTCAGGCCGCAGCCAGGCCGGATTCTGCGGATCATCGTCGAGCGCCGAGAAAACCTGCGCGCGCACTTCTTTCGATGCGTCTACCACGATCGGAGGCACGTCGCGCCACGCGCTGACCGCATCGATGCCGCGATCGAGGCCGGTTTGCAGCGCCGCCTCGACTCGCGCCAGGACTGCGTTCCATGCGGGCACGCTCGCGCCCTCGTTCAGCATCGCGCCCTCGTCCGGCATCGCGCTCTCGTCGGGCAGTGCGCTCTCGTCGGGCAGCGCGTTGAGAGCCATTTGCAGCAGCGCGCGGACTGCTTGCGGCGGGCTGGTTGCCGACTCACCGGCATCTTGACCCATTACGATTGCCTGCATTTCGAAGGCAGCTCGAACTTCCGCCACCAAGATCTGCAGCGCGGCGGGTATGTCGAGCGGCCGAATGTCGGCGCGATCCGCGAGCGGCGCAGCGTTTGCCGGGGATTGCGGACCTTGTTCCGCCGCCGGCGCGGTTGGCGTGCGCGGCGCCGCGGCGGCGGGCGCGGGCATCTTGGTAACGTCCATTGGCGATGACAAGGCTAATGCGCCGGCGCGTGGCGATTGACCAGGGCCACCATTCGATCAGTTGCCGCGTGGAATAAATCCAGTCCGAGGTCGGGTAAATCGACATAGGTGGCACTCGCCTTCAGCAGCGGCTTGACGCGCAAGGTCTGTTCGATGATGTCGTCATGCGGGGCGAATACCGTCAAGGGCGACTTCAGGCCTTTCAGTTTTTTATCGATCGCGTAGCCGCACGCCGCGCGAAATGCCGCACCCGGGTTTGCCGCGAGCACATGCTCGATGAACCGATGATGCGCATCGCCAAGGTCATACGGCGGGTGGCGAAGCGCGAGGCCGCCGCGCCACGCTCCGAGCACATGGCCGCCCTCCGTGGCCGGCCGCAGGGGCTGCTCGCTGTACTTTTCCATTTGGCGTTGCTGCTCTTCTGCGGTGAAAAGCGGCATCCCGACCACGATCAGACGCCGCACTTGCGAGCCCAGCTGGTGCGCGATCTCGATTGCCTCGATGGAGCCGGTGTGTATGCCCAGCAAGTCGATCGGACCCTGCATACCGGCGGCCTTGAGACCATCCACCGTCGCCTGAGCATATTGTTCCAAGGACATCGCCCACGGCGGCGCATCGGAAAAGCCGTAGCCCAACCGATCGGGCGCGTGCGTCGGTCTTTCGAGTTTTTCTTGAAACGCCTCCCACATCGCGCCCGAACGCGGCGACATATGCAAGAGTACGAGCGGCACACCTTTGCCGTCATGACTGCGCAAATGCAGCTGGCCAAATCGCGTCGGATAAATGCGGCGAATCATAAGGAGCCTGTCCGAGTGTTCCGCGTGAGCATACTCGGACAGGGCTCCTAGTGGGCATCCAGGAATGCTTCTATCACGGGCGCGACGGCTTCGGGACGCTCGATGTGCAGCATATGTCCCGCGGCGGCGATGCTGACGACTTCGGCATCGGGGTAGGCAGCGTGCAAAGCCTCGATCGTGCCGTCGGCGCCCAAGCGCGTCAGGTAGTCCGACTCTGCTCCCAGCACCATGAGGAGGGGAGCGCGGATCTCGCGCCAGGTCGCCTCCGCATCCTCGCGCTTGTAGAGAATGGGATTGACCCAGTGATGACGCGGATCGGCGGCCAAGCGCACGCGATCATTCTCGTCAGGTACGCCCCAAACACGGGCCACGAACGCCGCAGCGGCCGGAGAAAATCTCTTGTAGCGAAATTGTATGACGGAGGCCAGCTGCTCGAAGGAGTTATAGCTCTTCTCCAGGGTTGGGCTTTTAATCTGATCCAGCCATTTGCGCATGCGCTTTGGCGCATCCTGCGCGGAGGTGCGCGGCAGCCCCAGGCCTTCGAGATTGACGACGCAGCGCACGCGCTCGGGTCGAAGTCCGGCATAAAGATTCGCGATATTGCCGCCCATGCTGTGACCGACGATGCTGGCAGGCGAAGCCGGCGATATTTCGTCCATCAAGGCATCGAAGTCGCCGAGGTAGTCGGGAAAGCCGTAACCCTCTTGGGGCCACTCGCTGCGCCCGAAGCCGCGCCAGTCGGGCGCGATGATGGGCCAATCGTTCTTAAAAGCATCAACGATGAACTGAAATGTTTCACCCGCATCCAGCCATCCGTGCAGCAGGAATACCGGCGGTTGCCGAGCGGATGGCTCCGGTCCCCAGCGCGTCAAATGCATCTTGAGACCGCGCACCCGCAGTGTCTCGTGCCGCGGCTGCCGCAGCGCTTGGTACGCCGTTACGCTATCCAATCAGTGCAGGTGTTGCAGGCAGAAGCAGCAGCCGATCAACGCACCGATCAAACCGCCGACTGCGCCGCCCACGGCGCCGCCGACGCCTGCGGCCCGGCGCAATTGGGTCTGGGGAGGCTCATCGCTCCCGCCATCGGTCTTTTCGCCGCCACCCTTGTTGGGGCCGCTTGGTGGGGGCGGTGGAGGTGGAGGCGGCGGGGCTTTATGTTCATTTCCGTTTGGCATGATCCCTTCTCCTAAGTATGTCGGGCGGCCCCGCTTTCATACACGCAAGCACCGCCTTGCCGCAAGGGCTGCGGCGGTTTGCAGACCAGCCTTGTTGGGGTGCATGCTCCAAAAATGATGGGAGATCGAATAGGGCCGTACCGGGTGCTGCGTACCCTGGGCTCGGGCGGGATGGGCGAGGTT